>NZ_JARJDD010000029.1:0-72233 GCF_029269935.1 Gordonia sp. N1V | reverse complement strand
CATACCAACATTCTCCTGGTGAGATCACGGTCTCCACCAGACCCAGGACGGTTCACAGAGCAACTCGCGAACCCCAGCATGACCATCCAACAGGCCGGCGCGTACGCCCTCGGTTCTCTCGCCGACGACTGGCTCTCCCTACCCAACCCCAACGCCCAGGAAGCGCAGGTGTGCATTGACATCCTGTGCACCTATCTTCGTACCCACCACCACACCGCTGCCCGAGCCGAAGGCCGGCCAGCAGGGGATGACTACGACTACACCATCGCACCCGCCGATCAGCCTGTCCGCGACAGCATCCAACGCATCCTCACCAATCACCTCCGCGACGGGGAGGAGCCCGGCGTATGGAGCGCTCTCAACCTCGACCTGACCGGCGCGCACCTCCATTTTTGGGAGGCGACCGGCACATACTTCACCGGCACCACCTTGTTCACCGGCGCACACTTCACCGGCACCACATGGTTCACCAGCGCATACTTCACCGACTCCACCTCGTTCACCGAAGCGCACTTCATTTCTGGCAGTACACATTTCGACGGTCCTTCTGCCTGGCAGGGCGTCACTGTCGACTGGGAGGATGCTGGGGTGCCAGAGCACGTATGGCCGAAGAAGTGGCCGCCACGCGTGGTGTTGGACTAAGCACGATGGGCCGGCCGATGAAGGCCTGGACCAGCCGAGGGCGTTCGAGGTTCCCACACCTGTCCTTCGCTCACGGAGCGGGAGCCGCGACGTTTTCGTCACTGGTGACGAAAGTGATTGCGCACCAACATGTTTCGCCGATAACATTCGTTATGTTAAGTCGCGCTTAACGAATCGGTAAGCAGTATTGACAGACGGCCTATGCTGGGTGCATGGCACCCAGTAGCACTCCCCAGGTGGTCGGGTTGATCGACCGGTACAAGGCCGCTCATCCCGAGGTCAGTGATGCCGCGATCGCGCGGCGGGTCGGGGTGTCGCCGGCGAATCTGTCGCAGTGGCGGTCCAAGGGTGTGCGCGGTCTGCTGGCGCGCAGCACCCTGGATGCGCTGGCGGCGACGCTGGGCTGTCCGTACCGCGAGGTCCTCGACGCGGCGCTGGCCGATGCCGGCTACACACCGCCGCCGGCCTCGTCGACGTCGCGGACCTACCGGGAGGTCTTGGCCGATGCGATCGCCGTGCTCACCGAAGCCACCCGCCTCCACGATTACGCATCCCGCCAGAATGCTTCGGGCGGTTGGGAACCCGATCTGGAGCGGCCGGTACCGATCGACTGGGCCGAGTTCGTGTGCGCCGCTATGGCCGGCGCCGCAGCCAACGCCGGCGGCATCGCCACAGTGCTCGCGGGCCGTCCGGGATCCTGGGAAGCCGCGGTGATCCGCGACGCCCTGGTAGCGACCGTCGGCGACGACGAACACGACCTCTGGCGCCACCGCACCGAACCCCTTCACGTGGTGATCCGGCCCGAAGACATCGTCGACGACCTCGACTCGGAGTGGTTACGCGACGAGGACCTCGACGATGCCGACCTCGATCGGCGAGAGAACGCCATCTCCCCCAGTCGGGTCTACAGCTATCCCGGACATGAACTTGACGACCGGATGCGCGCCCACTATGCCGACCGTGGAGTGATAGTCATCGACGGCACTCCCCCGCCGCTGCCGCCACTGCCCTCTGCCGAGGAATGGGAAGCAGCTCTCGCCGCGGCCCACGAGAACGAACTCACCCCGGAAGAACAGGCCGTCGACGAGATCGCCCGGCTACGTGAGCAACTCGCCGAACACCGCCGCACAGAACTCCGCGACTACGGAGAACAGATCGCCTCCGCCGTCGGCGACCGCCTCGAGCGACTTCCCGGCCTGACCGTACCGATCACCGTCACCGTCGAGGTCGGCCCCAACCCGTACGGAAACCCCACAGCCGGCCTCGCGTCCCACCCAGCTCCCGTCGTCGTCGATCCACGCTGGGCGACCAACCCCATCGACATCGCCATCGCCGAAGCCATCCAAACAACACCCGACCCCGGGACCTGGCCCGGAACACCCCTCTCCCGCTTCGAAAGCGGCCACACGCCCGCCCCATAACCCATTGGCCCTCACCCCCACCGAATCGGATTGTCATACCCAGCAAGAAGAATCACCGCCATGACACCCTCACTCACCGAAGAGACTTGGGCGCTCCCCCAGTCCTGGCTCGAACACTCCGACCGTCATCACGAGACAGACCGAGAGCTCGACGATCCAGACGAGTGACAACGTTTCAGTCGACCGTCTCGACATCGGCGCCGACCCGGTCGGCGTAGGCCTGCGCCTCGGCACGTTCAGCCTCGGTGAAGACCCGGATAGCGGTCGGCGCTCCCGGTGGGCGGACAATGAGGACCAACTCGGTAAGGGTGGCGCGGCCACGTTTGCGTCCCTGACGCTCGACCACTCCCCCATCAGATTGCTCGCTCATCACACCTCCCGGCTTGTTGTCTTGTCGCGATTCGGGTCCCGGGCCCACGTGACGTGCCCACACTCGCGGCATGTCCACGACAGCGTCGGTGTCGGCACCCGGTTGTTCCACCCGACCAGCACCCGACCCGGACCAAACGAGTGTCCACGCCCACACTCGCTCGGCGCCGACAGCTGCCAGCAGCCCTCGCGTATGCGGTAGGGCCGAGACTCGACGATGTCGGGATGAGGGACCGGCGGCCTTCCCGTGGTACCACCCAACCCGTGCGCTGTCTCCGGTGAGCAGCCCAGCTCCACAGGTCCCTCATCCACTATGTCACTGTAATCGAACGCATGTGCGGTGGTGGTAGTCAGGCTACACACGGACGTGCGGCGCAGGATCGGCCCGCACTAACGGCACCTCCCGGTCTATGCCGTGGTGAGCGTCCAGTCCGCGGGCTCGCCGGTTCGTGCCGCGGATTCACTCTCTTCCGACTGGTCTTGATCTGCGTCGAGGGCAGCGGCGAAAAGTTCGTCAGCGCGCTGGAGCCATCGGGCGATGGTGGTACGTACACCGATCTCCGGTAGCGCGGCCTCGATCTCGCCAGGGGTGTAGCCAGCGTCCCGGAGCGCGAGGACTCGCGCGACGTCTCGTTCCGACTTCGTAAGACGTCCCTCGCTCTTGACTAGGCGCGCCTGCGCGAGGTGCGCGTCGGTGATGACGACTTTGGACACAGGCTGGCGCGCCGCCGCGGTGTGCACGGCCTGCACCGGATCGAGGTTGCTGTTGAGTGTGTTGTCGACGTCATGCACAACTGGCTCGGTAGTGGCGACTGTCGGAGTATCGCTGACCTGGGGTTGTGCATCCGGTGCACTCATTGGCTGCGGGGTTGATCGCTGCGTGAGGTGCACCATGAGTCCGTGAGTACTCGCCAGGAGCACTAGCGGCGGGATGCTCGCAATCGCTGCTGAGACCGCGGCAGGCAATAGCCCTGAGCTGGCCACCCAGGCGTGGTAGCAGTTCAGGCCGATCGAGACGACCGAGCTCAACGCAAGGACACCCCAATGTGTTCGTCGGCCTCTGCTATCCCCTGCGGCGGCCGCCAACACCAGCCAGAAACTTGCCTGGATCATGAACACGTCGATGGTGATCGGTAACAAAGCCGGCAGCGGTCCGGGGAACACACCGGTCATACGTGCAAGGTCAGCGAGCGCGGAGAAACTCAGCGCGAACGCCGCACCGGCCACAATCACGCTTAGGGAAGCCGCGAGAATCACTTGCCAACCAAGCCGCCCGGGCTGTGGAACGGCATGGTGATCGATACTGCGCTGCGTAGTATTGAACATTGATCACAGCTCTATTCTGTGGTCGCGGCCCTGGTGGCGTGTCCGCGTCGCCAGGGCCAACCAGCTTGGTCTGTGGACAAGGGCATTAGTATTAGTACCCATATGGGCACCCCTGGACCTATATGGATAGGGGTGCTGGGGAGGTCACTCCCCCGCAATGGGGTCGAAAGGGTGTCCGTTGTTGTGGTCGCGCTCGAGCTGCGCGCAAAGATCCTCGATGCCTTTGCGGATGAACGCCTGTTGGTGCCGGATTCCGGTACGTGGTGTCGTCCAGGCGATCGTGTTGACCATTCGGGTTTTAAGTTCCTCGGGCAGTGACAGCAGGATGTCGACAGTGTGGACGGGCCGCTTCTTCGCGCTCGCCGCTACAGGTTCTGGTGCGCTCGCGGGGGGCGCTGGCGCTGGGTCCGCTGGCGCTGTTGGGTCGGCTGGGGTGGGCCTGACCTCGCCGACGTTCTGGAAGGAACTACGTTTTGGCCGTCGTGGGATGTCGGGTTGAGGGATGCTGCTCATGCTGCCATTTCCTGTCCAAGTAGTAGTTCGGCGATTTGGGTGAATCCTGTTGCGATGTAGCGCAGTCGGGATGATGCGCGCGGGTACTCGTCGATTCCCATGCCGATGGCGTTGAGCCTGGAGAGATCTGTGGACATGGGGATCTCAGCAAGGACCTTGATGGCTTCGTCGTTGGCTTGTGCATGGATCGCGGCGAGGTACTCCTCGTGATCCTTGCGGCGCGCGTCGATCTGATTCACGACCAGTCCGGCAAGAGGTAGCGTCTTACCGACGTATTCCTTCAGATCATCTACCGCATCGAGTGTTTGGTTCCATCCAGCAATTGCATCGAACTCTGGCTGCAAGACGACGATCATCGAGTCGGCAGCGACGAACGCGTTGCGGGTGACCAGGTCTGTAGCCGGACGACAGTCAAGTAGGACGTGTGCGTATGCCTCGCTGCGCAAGCCGCGCAGCGCGCGGTCGAGCCGGAACTCCGCGCCGGGACTTCCCACAAGGGTGTCCTGCACTGCTTGAAGCTCATCGAACCCCGACGCCACAATGGTCAGGCCCGCTCGCTTCGTCTCGAGCACTGCATCTTCGATGGGCAGTGGGTCCTTGCGATCGAGGACGTCCGCAAGACTCACTGGTGGTGGATTGTCCTTACTGTAGGACGTGAAGTGCTGCGTGAGGTTTCCCTGGGGGTCCACATCGACGAGCAATGCGCTCTTTCCCAGTCCGGCTATCGCGTGCGCGATAGCCGCCACCACCAGCGTTTTTCCCACTCCCCCCTTCAGGTTAGCAACTGAGGTCACAGGGACTTCTGTCATCTGATCAGCTCCTTCGGTCAGTGCGTTCTCTAGGGGTATCTTCCCCAAGCAAAGAAAATACACCATAAGACAGGCAAAGATGATTTAATCGAAGTTAGTGTAATTTAATGTACAATATGCTAATATTAAGTATCGGTAGATAGAATCTTCTCACATTAGCTAGTCAAAGACAAGTTTCCGATAGCTAATGGTAGTTGTGTACATGCTAGATATGCTTCCGTATGGCAATATAATATATGCTAATCACCCATATGGGCACCCTGCTAGGCCACCGCACATCCACCTACGGTGCACGTTCCTCGGCTTTCGCACCCCTAGTCGGACGTCGTAGGTTCCTCGATCGGGCAAAATTCGGTCCGAAGGGCAGTTCCGGCTGAACGGGGCCGGTCCTGGCGGGGAGAGTACGTCTGGCGCGTGTGCGCAGCCTCTCTCGCAGTGTGCGGCTGCTGCGCACGGTTGGTGCGTGCCAGGCTGCTCGTTCGCTGGTGATGATCGTCTGGAGCTCGTGGTGGTGGGTGTCGGCCCCGCATGCCGCGGACGCGATTGTGAGGTTCTGAGAGCCGCGTAGCCAGCGTGTGGCCCGGCCTCGGCCCTCGCGGGTCGCTAACCCGTATTTCTCCAGCGTGTGGAGCAGTCGGAGCGCTCCGTGTGTGCCCGTCCCTGCGGGGAGCCCGGTGGCCTGGGCAAGGGCGGACGTGGGCAGGCTGCTGGTGGGGGAGAGGTGGGACCACAGCCAGTAGGCGGTGTGGGTGAGGGTTCCCCAGACCGGGTGCAGGATGGCCGGGTCCTTCTTATCCCCCCCCTCTGTGACGTCATGGTGCAGATCCGTGCGGTATCTCTCGGGTGGGGTGCGCAGGCTGTAGCAGATGGCGGCGTGGGGCGCGGTCGCTCGGTCGTGGGGTGTCGTGATGTGGAGGAGTCCGCGGTCGATGAGGCCATGGATGCGGCGGCCGGCGGCGGTGTGGCTGATGTTGAGCCAGAGCGCGAGGTCGCGCCAGGCGATCGGCCGGTTGTCGATACCGTGACCGTCGGAGAAGCGGTGGGTGATGCAGGCGACCGCGGCGGCGACCAGCTCGGCGTCGTCCCAGCAGGAGATCTCGGCCAGCACCGTGCGGATCAGATCATCGCCGGCCGGATCCGCCGGACGGTGCGCGGTCGCCCGGGCTTTGATGGTCTCCCAGTGTGCGCGGCCGCCGTCGTCGCGGTGCGCGAACTTGGTGAACGCGGGGCAGGTGCGGTACCAGCCGGCGGCGCGGCGCCAGCTGCGGATGCCGTACTGCCACAGCACCCACGCTGCGGCGGTCGCCGCGTGCGAGCGATGGCCCTCGGTGGGGGTGTGATGCAGGATCGCCCACTGCCGGGGCGTGAACGGCTTACGTGGTCGCCACGCACACGGCTGCTCGAGCGCGCCGGCGCTCGACGCCCCGGGGTCGACGTCGAGGTCATCGTCCATCCGTGCCGGCGACATGGTGCTCGCGCTTTCCGTGTCCCCGGCCGCGTCCTTGCTCGTCGACGACCCCGTTGGTGCGGTCGGTGGACGGGTGCGATCGGTGGGGGCGACCGCCGGCAGGCCGACCAGTGCGGTCGGTAGCTCGAGGACCGCGCGATGCGCGCGGCGAGTCGCTGCGGGTGCGGTCATCCGCTGCCCGGACTCGTCGATCGGATAACACCACCCGCCGCCAGGCTTGAGCGGTGCACTGCCGGGGAGTCGGAGGAACTGAGTAGCAGTACGGATGTCGAGAGTGGTCGGGGACAGACCCTCAGCGGCACGGACGGTGCGGATGCGGTCCAGCAGATACGCCCGTGACGCACCCGTGGGGCAGGCGATCGCCACATGCACCGAATCCTGCGAGCCGGAAGCGGCGAGGTAGGCGACCTGGGCGGCCGCGTCGTCCACGCTGTCGAGGATGGGACGCAGGACAAGATCGGCGCAGTGATCGAGGTCAATCACCAACAGATCCGGGCGCAGTGGGGCGACGATCGCCCACACAGCGGTGCCGGCGCCGGCATGCTCAGCCTGCGCGATCAACTCGGCCGGATCACCAGACGCTTCACGCACCGGGGCCTGACCAGGCACAGCACGCAAAGCGTAGCCCTCAGTGGCCGGTGCCAGCAGAAGCCGATACAGCTCCGCCCACCGACTCACCACAATGTTCGTGTCAGATTCGTGATCCGACACGCAATCAGAAGTAGCGCCACCCAACGGGTACGCGCTACCCTGAGACCAGTCACCCAAGACTGTCCCTTCGGGGTCTCGGGGAACGAGGTGCCAACTCGTCCCCTCAAACTTCAGACGAACGCCCCGCCGGTGCCCGCCGGAGGGGCGTTCGTTCGTTTAGTTGTGGGTCATGCGGTAGTGCGTAATGGCAGTACCTCCTGTTGTGTCGGCCCCAGATCGGGACGGTCCAGTGCGTTGGCCAGCACCCAGGTCAGATACTCGTTGAGATCCGACCACTCTCCAGCGTTTTCCCTGATGAGTCGACCCAGCTCAGCAGGGGGACGCACAAGGAAAGCATCGCGGTCACCCTTGGATGGGCGACCTCGTTTGCGCGGCGAGGGAGTTCTGGCCATGCCCACATTTTCCTGTATCCAATATTGGCAGCCGCGTAGCGACACGCACCCCCACGCAAGTAATCAGTACGAAATTCGGGTGACGTCGGTCCACTCACCGTCATCGAACACTTGGATGATCGCCGGCTTCTGGTCGTCAGGTATGAGCGCGCGAATCTCGGTGCGAGTCGTCGTGCGCTCGAAGACCACGAACTGTCGTGGACCCTTCACATCCCTCGGACGCGGCTCCGGGGAAGTGAGTAGTGCACCAGAGGCAAGGCGAACGCGAAGGTCGCCAGACTGTGGCCGATAGCGCGCGGCGCGGACAGCACTACGAAGCGTTGCGACGAGCACGCAGGCGGCCAAGAGGATCAGTACCACCGACATGAAGACGGCGGCGACCATTCTTCCTCCTCGATCTCAGTCCTCCCCACCATATTGATAGATGAGTCCTCGTTCTCACCTCGTGGCGACGCCACGGCCCGATTCGCCGCGTGTGCGACAATCGAAACTTGGTCCGCGGCGGGGAACTGATCATGGTCGTACACCCCCGCAAAGTCCCAAGAGGGGGAGGAGCCGCGTGGTGAGCACTGATACACAGGCAACGTGGTTACTGGTCGAGGCGATGGGCGACCGCTGCACGGTCATCTACGAGTATGACAGTCCGCGAGCGTTTCAGACGCTTGAGCGCGCAAGGATTGTCCACGCCCGGCGAGGGCTGGCGGACTCGATAAAAGAGCTTGTGCTGAAGATGAAGTCAGGCGATCCTAGTCCGAAACTCGACATCTACGGCGACCTACGGTTAGCTGCTGAACCCGTCATGGGCCCAGAACGCGACCCGCATCTGTACGCCGTGAAAGTATGGATCGGCCCTATCGACGCGCAGGTACCCACAGAGTCGCGCATCGTCGGCACGATGATGTGGGACCCGACGGATAAGGGTGATCCCATCACCTATCACGACCCTGTCACTGATGGGGTCATCCTTGGATACGACCCTCCCGCTACGCAAAGGATCAGCGCTCAGGTATTCCGCCACTATCAGTACTATCCCAAGGAGCATCTTCTCGGCCCGTGGGTAGAGGCAATTAAGGATGGCCGAAAACCCGCAGCGGACACCTTCGACGCCAAAATAGATTTAACCCGCACCGACAACCAGCTCCTTCGGGTCTTCATCGCGATGCGAGCGGTGAAGGCAGGAACGAGTCACGCGATCCGTGGTGTCATTCATGACATTAGTGATGTGGACCCACCCACGGAATGGAGTGGCTTCGATAAGCAGACGGCGCGGAGCGCGATCAGCGCCACCGTTGGCGACGACCGCACTACTGGGTGGGGACACGTCAACTTCGCGACCGGCATTGTGCTTGAGTGGTACACCACACCTCCTGGCGACCTGCGTGTATGGGAATTTCAGAATGCTCGGTGGGCCGACGAGCGCGAGTATTTCAGCTACCTCGAACGCGCCAAGAACGGGGAGCGGGTGAGCTTCTCAACTGTGGTGAGGTTCAACGACGAGATCCCTCGATCCGTTAAGGTCGCAATCTCTCCTGCTAACCCTGGCGATGTAGGAAATGGGTTCCTGATCGTTAAGGAAGAGGATAATCCGGCGCTGGAATTTCACCCCATGTGGTGAGAATTTATCCACTTAGCTCGGTGAATTGCTGCCGGTCATGAGAGCAAATCACCAGAGTGCCATTGGCCGCGATTTCGCGAAGATCCTGGTGATTGGCCTTGAGGGAGTGTCTGTCCATAGCCATGAGTTGCTCGAATCCGCACGCCAGATAGTGCCTGAGCCCATCTCCCGCACCGTATACGGTACCTCGACTGAAAAAAGCATCGCCGGCGTGGATGAGCCAGCCTCCGTCGCGACGTATTCCTACGGCGCAGTGACCGCGTGTATGACCTTGCAAGGGCACTAACCAGAGTGTCTCAGAGTCGTCTAGGGGCACTGCTGTTAGCCCGCCGATAGGTAGCGGCTCGAGGTTGGTTGTGTCGACGGTCTGAATTCGCGGCGCGATGTCGGAGAGTTGCGGCGAACGGTAACGCATCTTCTCGCGGAGTGAGGCGGGCGTTGAAGCCGCCGTGCGCTCCTTGTCGGCAACGATGACCGGCACCGACATCGGAAAGTCTGTGATCCCCCCGACATGGTCGAAGTCCAGGTGAGTCGCTACGATCGCAGCGGTGTCGGCTGGGGCGAAGCCGAGCTCGGCGAGCTGCCGCGCCGCCGGGCGCTCACGACGCAGATGCGGATACATCATTCGCCCGCTGAGGCCGAGCCGGCGAATAGGGTGGAGGGCATCAGCCTGTCCGATACCCACGTCTACCATGACGACCCCGTGCTGAAACTCGCACGCCAGCACGTGAGTAACAGCGCTGACCCCGGGCAGAGCGACGTCACCACAATTGAGATGATGCACACGAACAAGTGACCCCAACGAGCCAAGGTGGGAAGACATTCAGTCAGAGCGCCTTTGACGATCATCACCCGAACAGGTGGGGTAGCGAATAATGGACAACAGCCTCGCGCATGGACTCAGCGCTGTAGCACCCATTCTATGCGCTACCGTAGATTTATGGCCGAAAGCACGCCGAATTCTCCCCGTGTGCCGCACGGTGAGGTCACCCCCGAAAGCCTCGAATGGCTTTCCTACACAGTCTTTCTGCACGCAGGCTTGACTACCAACGACCTCATGCACCGCACACACATGTCATCCGGAGATCTGACCCGGTTCCGTCCGGAGTCTTGTCATATCGATAGCAGCGGACGATGGTGGCCCACGCGAGTAGCGGGGAAGCTCGACGAATGGTGTCTTGTACAGCCTGATCCGACGTGCTGGGAGCCACAGGACGGCGAGTGGAGCAAGATCCAGACGCTCGTTGCGTCGGACACCAGCGTGTCGGTGGTGACCGAAGCCGGCGTCTGGGAGCCGCTACGACCATCACAGAGAGTGATCTTTCGAGCGCATCCGGCCACTCTCCCCGGCAACGGTCCATGGGGATAGGCCATCGCCCGCATGGCCGCAGCCCGTCCTAGTGACCACCAAAGTAGTGGTGACCACCAAAGTAGAGAGCCTTAGGCCAGGTCACAGTCAGGATGCCGGCTTGGATCATCCGGCCGGTCATGTCGTTCGCGCAGGCTGAGGCCTTGTCGAGATGTCTTCCGTGTCTCATATAGCGACATGTCGGCTTCTGCGAGAAGCGATTCCGCGGTGGCCTGGTCAATGCCGCGGGTCGTGGCGACACCGACACTCACCGACACATGCTCGGCCTGACCGTTAACCTCGATCGGTGTGGCCACGACGGCTTGCAAGGCCGCGATACGCGTAGCGATCGGCTCCAGATCGTCGCCGGCAACTTTGGCGCAGACGACGAACTCGTCGCCGCCTATGCGGCCGATCACCCCGCTCGGAGACAGTGTGTCCTTAAGGCGCCGCGCGACGACCTGCAGAACCTGATCGCCGATCATATGTCCTCGTGTGTCGTTTACGAGTTTGAATCCGTCCAGGTCGAGGTAGTAGAGGGCAACTTGCTGGTGGGGGGCGATCGTGGCGAGCAAGTCGTCAATCGCGGCAAGCAGTCCTGGCCTGTTGAGGGCGCCGGTGAGGTGATCGTGCGTGGCTTGCCAGGCCAGGTCGGATACCTCGCGGTGGTGGGTGGTGACATCGACGATTGACACGAGAACGACGGGGGGCTCGTCCTCCTCGTCGATTCGCCGGCCGGAACACAAGCACCAGTCTGTGCTCCCGTCAGCGCGCGTGATCGTCGCGGTCATGTCATCGAAGGCGATCCCCGAGCGTAAGCACTCGGCGATCGGAGTGGCCCCACCGGGGAAGTCCAACGCCAACGAATCCAGCGAACGCTTCGGTATGTCATCGCTTTTCAGATCCAGCATGGTGATGGCTGCGGGGTTGGCCATCTCAACCCTGGCGCCATCACCACTGTCCTCAACGAGTAGCACGGACTGATGCAGTGAGGCCAACATTGTGCCGAGACGACGCACTAATGGAGTGCGAAGGGAATGAACGATGATCAGATATCCGTCGTCGATCCTGGTGACAGAACTCCGCACCGAAAACTCGGCGCCGGTATCCGCGCGCTGATGCAAGGAGTCGACAGTTGACTCCTGGCCGATAGCCGCCGGAGTGCCGTGTACCTCGCCCATTACTCTCAGTTCAGTGAGTGGCCTGCCGATCGCATCCTCGCTCGCTATGCCGTAGAGAGACTCGGCCGCCGGATTCCATGTGAGCACGACGCCGTCATCCGACACCGAGATGACGGCGTCGCTGACGTGATTGATCAACGCGGCCTGCCGGCGCACCACGGTGATGTCACGCAGGATCACTTGATAGGCGGGTGCCCCATCCCACGAGGTGAGCACGGATGTGACTTGCATGTATCGGGGGTTGCCGTGACTATCGCGCATGACGACGTCGTCGGGTCCGGTGTGTGCACCCGCATGCTCGCCCATGCTGGAGAGCCGGTCCAGCATCGCTGGCAGTGAATCCGGGTGTACGTAGTCGGTGATGGGTTTACCGACCATCTCCTCAATGCTGGAATGACGCGCGAATCGCAGTGCGGCGGAGTTCACCCACACGACAACGCCCATTTGGTGCACAGCGATCGCGTCCGGGCTGAGCTCAACGAGCAGCTGATAGCGGTCGGCGACGCCAGGCTCGAGATCTTCCTGGCTCTTCTCATGGGACGACGGGGTCGGGCCTTCCGGGTTCTGTTTACCGGCCATGGCCAATGGCTCGCCCTTCGTGTGGTGTGTTTGTTTACTCGCCTAAATCTACTGGATGTCAGTTATCTCGAATTGGTTGGCAACCCTATCGAATGTCTGAGATGCCCGCTTTGGCGTGCATCTCCGTTATCCGTGTGAGGGATCGTTAAACGTGTCCGGTCATTTGGCCAGACGACGCCATTCATCTTCTCAGGAGAGGTTCACTAAAATGCACACAATTTCTGGATCACACATCGCCGGGCTCGGTACTGTCACCGGCTACGGCTGGGGCACCCAGGCTCTGTGGGCAGGCCTGACCTCGAGCAAGCCCGCCGCGACTCTGCAGCCTTCTTTTGGAGCCAGCACGGACGATCCCGGATGGATTGTTCGCGTCCCCGAAGGCGGCCGAGCGGAGGACGGGACCACCCGGTTCGCGCGGGCGATGCGCGCAGCAGCCCGTGAAGCGATCAACGACGCACTCTCGCGCGGCTGGACACCTGGTGCACGTGTAGGGCTGATTCATGCCTGCGTGCTTGGCGATCTGGATATGTATCCCATGGTCACCCCTGGCTCTGGCGGCTTCACGGGTCGCCAGTACTTGTCAGTGACACCCTCAACCCCGGTCTCACTTCTCATGTCCGAGTACGGGTTTCACGGGCCCACGATGAATCTGTCAGCCATGTGCACTTCGGGTTCAGCCGCCATGATCACAGCAAAGCTATGGCTCGACAGTGACATGGCCGACGACGTACTCGTCGTCTCGACCGACCTGTCGGCCACTCCCGAAGTCGTGCGGATGTTTGTCCAGCTTGGTGTAGCGATCACCGATACCGACCCACTCAACGCGTGCCGACCATTCCAGGAAGGCAGCCGCGGGTTCACATTCGGCGAGGCCGCCGTGGCAACCTTGATGACTAGCCAGCGCGGCACTGACGCGTACGCCTCGATTCTCGGCGGTGCGATGAGCCACGACGCCTACCACGTCACCTCCGTCGACCCAGAGCTGACCCACGTACGGCGGTGCGTGGAAGAGGCCCTGCAGGCGGCCCGTGTGGCCGGTAGTGACATTGAGTACATGAACGCGCACGGCCCTGGCACCCGGCAGTGCGACGCTGCCGAGGGCCAGATCGCTCAGACAGTGGTACCGGAGGCGCAGCTCTACGCGGTCAAGCCGTTGGTGGGCCACTGCCAAGCCGCGGCCGGAGCGGCAGAGCTGGCCGCAGCCCTGCTGGGATATGAGCACGGTGAGATCGCCGCGAGCCCACACATCGCACAGCCGTCCGTGGACCAGCTCATCGACGGCCGCACGCCCATGTCGGGCACCCACGGCCTGACTCTAAAGACCTCACTCGGCATGGGAGGCCACAACGCCGCCCTGGTACTCGCCCCCGCGTAACAGTGACGAGACGAGATGGACGGCGGGTCTTGGCGGACCCAATTGATGGACTCGACAAGACCCGCCGCTCGTCTCCATTAATAACTTGCGCTCAATGACCGCGAGTCCGGCGCGCCGCGCGCGCCGCGAGATCGTCTCGGCGCCGGGCGATGCCTAGCTCCCAGGCTTCGACCACATCGGCGTCGGATACCTCATAGAGCCTGGCCAGCTTGTCAGCGACCGCTTGATCCATCTCTCGCCGGCCGCGTTCGATCTGACTGAGGACCGTCTGCGAGATACCTACCGCCTCGGCTGCAGCGCTCTGCGTGTGCCCAGCCCGAATACGAATGTCCGGCAGAGTGGCCGGTCGACGCGATATTCCTGGTGTCAGATCCGCAGGCGTGACTCGCAAAAGCTCCGCTACACGAACGAGAGAAGGCGGGGAGGGTGTTGTCCGGCCGGCCAACCACAACGACACTGATTGCCTCGATAGCCCGATCTGATCGGCAACGTCTTCTGCGGAAAACCCCGCACGCTGCATGTAACGACGGAAAGTCTCGGGAGAGAACCCCACACTCCCGCCACGCGGCACTCGCCCCTCCTGACCGATCGACTCCCAGCTGGAATCCTCATTCTCATCGATCACGACGGGACTTCCGCAGCAGGCGAAATGAATACCTGCACTGAATACTTGCGGCTGGTTCTCACAGCGCTTAGGGTAATGGCCATGAGCCACGACCGGAACGAGCGCGACGGAAACGCTTGCACGTTCTGTGATGAAGTGGTTACATTCTCTTTGCGCTCTCTCAGGAGAGGATCATTCCCGGTGGCTGTCGACTCGCCCCGGTCGCATCGCTGGCCTAGTGCAGCGTCCGCTACGCGGACGCGCTACAGGCCAAATCTTTACGTTGACTCCTGTACGAGCCAGCTGCCAACTGGCTCCTTCAGTGGTCACCGTCGAACACCTGCCGTCTCGTTGCCCGGCGAGCCGCCCAAACCGCAAGAGGAGAGGTTCTCAGTGCTTTTGGTGACATGAACTCGCGGGCATGAGGGGCCGGATTGCCGTCTCAACCACCTCATGGCCCGCGAGTCTCCTGTGTTTGCCCGAGCTTGATGCGAAAAGGTGAATAAACCCATCAGGCTGGGCGCTTCGTAGCTTACGCCGTTGCGGCTGTGGGGCGTCCAGTCAGCGTGTTTCGCATCGAGTGTCTGACCGACTCTTTGATGTGGAGCGATGCCTGATGACTGTTCTTCTGGATCGCCGACGTGTTGCTGGTGACGTGCGCGGTGGGCGCCACGGGCGGGCCTCGGTTGCGGGGTTCGGTTCGCGGGTGTTGGTTGCGGCCGCGTCGTTGTTGGTGGTCCTTGGTGTGTCGAGTGGTCCGATGGCGGGATCTGCTGCGGCTGCTGCTTCTGGCGGTGATTGCGCCTCGTACATGGTGTATTTGGTGCCGGGGACTTGGGAGACCCATAAGGGTGCTGATTCGTCACGTCCGGTGGGGATGTTGGCGCCGGTGGGGAATCGGCTGGTCAAGGATTACGGGTCGCAGTTGCGGGTGGTGTATCCCGACTATTCGGCGACTGCGTTCAACTCTGGGTTGACCTACGCCCAATCTGAGCGTGATGGCGTGAACACGCTGGTATCGCTGCTCAAGCAGTGCCCGGACTCGAGGGTGATGCTCGGTGGCTATAGCCAGGGCGCTGATGTGGCCGGTGATGTGGCGTGGATGATCGGCAACGGCAAGGGCCCGATCCCGGCGAGTCAGGTGTTGGCGGTCGGGTTGTTGTCGGACCCAAAGCAGGGCAACGCCCCGGTGGCCGGCCCGCAACCGGGCGGCACCGGGATCGCCGGTACTCGTCCGGGCGGGTTTGGTGCGTTGGCGTCGGTGACCCGTCAGATCTGCGCTCCTGGGGATCTGTATTGCGGTTTGAACAAGGGCCGTGACTCATTCCTCGCCGGCCTCGGCAAGGTACTGGGCTCCTCGAGTGTGCCCACCGAAGCGACATCATCGTCACCGGCGCCGGGTGCCGGTCAGGCGCAGACGGCTTCGCTGACGTCGGATTACGGCAATGCTGATTTTCCGGGTGCGGCGTCGACGGCGCAGTTGCTCAATTCGACGGCAAACAGCGCTGCTGGTGACCCGCAGGTGTTGTCGTCGGGCACGGGTGCCGGTGAGTTGGCGCAGATGGCGACGATGGCTCAGCAGTTGTTGGCGACGTTCGCTCCGTTGGCTGATTCGCAAAAGTTTGTGAAGACAACTCCGGGTGTCGCGAACACCCTGCGTAGTGCGACACCGGGATCGAGCCTGGCCCAGGCGAATACGGTACTGGGATCGTTGGGCAAGGTCGACGTGGCTGGGATCGTCAGCAACGCCACCAAGATCACCCAGATGCTGGGGGCGTCGCTGGGAGGGTCGGGCGCGAACACTTCTGCCTCCTCGACCGAGGCTACCTCGACCTCGACCGGCACCTCTGCGTCTGGCAGTACCCCGGCACCTGCGGTCACTACCGCGCCCTCGACCAGCGCCGGGACAGACACCACGACCGCCGCAGCTCCCACAGCTGATCCGTCGGCGGCGGCGACCCCGAATAGCGGGACTGTCCCGACCGCACCGACGGTGGGGGAGGGCACGGGTGCTGTCGTCTCGGGAGGTTCCGGCACCGGTTCTGGTACTGGTTCGGGGGCGGTGAGTGCGTCGGATCTGACGCAGTTGGCGTCGACGGCGACGCAGCTGGCCGCGCAGGTCGCGCCGGTGGGTTCGGTTCCCGCGCAGCAGTTGTCGACTGCGTCGCAGGTGTTGGGCACGCTCAAGCCGGACAGCATCATCAATCAGGCGTTGGCGGTGGTGTCGACGGTGGTGGGCACCGATTACACGGGCATCGTGAACAATCTGACCAGGCTGCCGCAGCAGGTGGTTTCCGGGGATGTGCGGGGCGCGCATGCGACCGCGCGGGCGTTGAACGTGCAGTTCTCGCCGTGGGTGAAGCTCGCCTCGGTGATGGATTACAAGATGGCCGCACAGCTGGTGGGGATGATCCCGGATACTTCGGGCACCACCCAGATCGTGTCGATGGTGCTCGATCTGCTGGGCAATCTCGACATCATCCGTTTGGCCAAGGACGTCGGCCAGCTCCAAGAGGTGGCCTGGCAGGTCGTGGAGACCGGGAACCTGTTGGCGTTGTCGCAGCTACTCCCGATCTCGCTGGATTTGGCGTCGGTGGCGGTCGGGGTGATGACCCCGACGACCAAGATGAGCCCGGAACAGCTCACCGCCCCCACCTCGGCGGCCGGGTTACCGCAGATGCAGCAGGCCTCCACGACCGGTAATGCGGCCGGCTTGTTCAGCACCGCGGCGCAGTTGACGCAAAGCCAAGGCGCCCAAGACCTCACGACGTTGGTGAAGGAAGGCCTGACGGCCGCGAACTTCTACGCCTCGAACGTGCACACCTCCTACAACAAGTTCCAGATCGACGGCGTGTCCGCGGTGACGTGGCTGGCGAACTTCTTCTCCGCATCCATCCGATGACTACTCAGCGACCAGCAACAGCACCACGACCCGGGAAGGGGTGAGCAGCCACCCAACGTGATCGGTGAGCGGGCGGAGTGCGGCGAACACTCCTGTCCGATCACCTCGACCCTGTTGATCCACATGCTGTAGCCCGCGCGGGGCCACACCAGGGCGATGCGACGTCTACCGACGTTGATCGCAGTGCTAAGCAAAGGATTTCACTGACATGTCGCAGGCAAGCGCCGACGCCAACAAGACCGGGAAGGGTCTGGTTGGTGTGTTGATGGCGATTGTCGCGTTGTCGTCGGTGGGGGCGATCACGATCGGGCTCGGCAGCGACAACCCCCGCCGTCCCGATGATTGTCTGCCCGTCCAGGCCGCCGCCGCAGCCGCACCGGCCGGTGGGGGCGGCGCGTTGCAGTCCGCGGCCGATGAGGCGGTCGGCGCCGGCCGCCGGCAGGGCATCGATGTCGGGGTGGTCATCGCTGACGCTGCGAAACCTCAGGACACAATCACCGCGGGGAAGACCGATCTGATGCCGTCGGCGTCGGTGATCAAACTTGCGGTCGCGGTGACCGCGGCCAAGAAGGTTGATGCCGGGGCGGTGTCGATGGAATCGGTGACGCCGCTGCTGAATCCGATGATTTCGGTGTCGGACAACAACGCCACCAACCAGCTCGTGGCCTTGTTGGGTGGTGCCAGTCAGGTGAATGCGACGATCGCCAGTCTCGGTGTCACCCCGGGTGATGCGGTGTTGGGCCGCGAGCTCGGGGTGCCGGTCTCGGGTCCGGACCCGAACGTACTCAGTGCACCCGGGGCGGCGAAACTGCTGCAGATCATCTACGACAGTGACCACCAGACCGGGTCACCGGCGACCCGGTTTTCCAAGTCCAGTGCCGAGCCGATCGTCGCGGCGATGCGCGCCCAGCAGGTGAACACTAAGTTCGGTGCGGTGTTGCCGCACAACGATATCGCGCACAAGACCGGCGAGTTGACTGGCACTTCTCATGATGTGGGGTGGTTCTTCTCCGGGCAGCGCTGGTTGTCGGTGTCGATCCTGACAAACAAGCCTGGCGGCGCCGACCAGACCGCGGGTAACGAGATCATCAAGACCTTCGCCAAGAAGGTCTTCGATGCCCGTGACCAGCCGGTCACCGGTGGTACCGGCAACAACAGCCCACCCGCGAGCGCCTCGACCAGCGCCGCCCCGTCCTCGCCGGCGCCGGCGCCTGCTGGCGGGCATACGATGCCGCTCAAGGACGGCACCTACCAGGTGTCCTCCGGGTTCGGCCCGCGCGGTGGGCAGATGCATCAGGGCGTCGATTTCGCTGCCCCGCTGGGCACTCCGATCTATGCCGCGGCCGCCGGCACCGTCGCCAAGGCAGGTCCGGCCGATGGGTTCGGGAACTGGGTGATCGTCGACTTCGACGACAACGGCACAAAGACCTCGAATGTGTACGGGCACATGCGTGCCGCCGACATCACCGTGAAGGCCGGTGACCGAGTCACCGCCGGTCAGCAGATCGCCAAGGTCGGCAGTGAGGGCGAGTCCAGCGGCCCGCACCTGCATTTCGAGGTGTGGCCTGGCACCCGCCTCGGCGGTGGGCACGCAATCGACCCGATGCCGTGGCTGCGTGGCGCCACCCAACCCACCGGTGCCACCACCCCGAACATCGTCAACGCGGCGGTCGTCACCCCAGGCACGGGATGCGGACAGACCGCCGTGGGCGGGTCGACGCTGAAACCCGGGTCGGTGCCGGCGGCGTTCGAGCCGTGGATCATCAAGGCTGGCGGCACCTGCCCGGAGATCACCGCACCAATCATCGCCGCGCAGCTGGAAAACGAGTCCGGGTTCAACGTCAACGCCCACAACGATGGTTCCGGCGCCGACGGCCCCTCGCAGTTCCTGCCGGCAACGTGGGCGGCCAAAGCCGTCGACGGCGACGGCGACGGCCGCAAAGACCCCCGCTCGATCCCCGATGCGGTGATGACGCAGGCCGCCTACGACTGCGAACTGGCCGGAATCATGCGTGATGCCCTCAAACAGGGCAAGGTGCACGGCGATCTACTCGAGCTGACGCTCTCGGCCTACAACTGCGGTCCCGGCGCCACCCTGAGCCAGGGCGGGCCGTGCCAGAACACCCAAACCCAGGGCTACATCACCAAAATCCCCGAACGCGCACGTACCGTGTTCGCCGCCCCCGCCGCCAACGCCGAGGGCACGCTACCCGCCGGCGGTGTGGGAGGGCGGATCGTCGCCGCCGCGATGCGCTGGCAGGGCACCACCTACGCCTGGGGTGGCGGCACCCCCCGCGGCCCGTCGCCTGGTATCCGCGACTTCGGGGTGGCCGACTCGTTCGGCGATTTCAACAAGATCGGGTTCGACTGCTCAGGCTTGGTGCTCTACGCGGTGTATCAGGCCACCAACGGCAAGATCGAACTCGCGCACTACACCGTCACCCAGCTCAATGATCCACGCGGGAAACCGATTCCGCGTGACCAGATCCAGCCCGGCGACATTCTCTTCCCCGGTGGCGGGAACCCACAGCACGTCGTGATCTACATCGGCGGCGGCAAGGTCGTCGAGGCCCCCCAGTCCGGTGACGTGGTCAAAGTGTCCCCCGTGTCCGGGGCAGTCGGAAACAACTTCGATGCAAGGAGATTCGGATGACACCCCCTCACCGGACTACCCCGTCCCGCCGGCGGGCGGTACTGGTCGCGACAGCAGCCACGGTGTGTGTGCTGGCCGGCCTGCTCACCGGCTGCCAGCAAAGCACCGATCGGCCGGTACTGCTGCCGGATGCTGTTCCGGCGGCGTTCGCGCCGTGGATCACCAAGGCAGGCAACCAGTGTGCAGAGATCACCGCACCGGTCCTCGCCGCGCAAATCGATGCAGAAGCCGGGTTCACCCTTCCACCACCGACCACGTCAGGCGCAGACGGCCCAGCGCAGTGGGTGCCGCCGACATGGGTGGCGAGATACGTCGACGGGGACGGTGACGCCCGTCGAGACCCGCGATCGGTCCCGGACGCGGTGATGACCCTCGCGGCCTACGACTGCGACCTCACCGCAACCATGCGTGAAGCCCGCGCCCACGGCCTCGTACACGGCGATCTGGTCGCACTGACACTGTCGGCTTACCACTGCGGGGCCGGCGCCACTGTGCGGCAGGGCAGACCGTGCCAGAACGCCCAGACCCAGCGCTATCTCACCACGATCACCGACCGCGCGCGGACCGTGTTCACCGCCTGAAAGGACTGTGCACCGATGAACGAGAACACCACGACCACTAGGGAATTGATCGTTGAGGCATCGATCGCTGAGGCATCGGTGCCGCGAGGCCGCGCAGCGGTGCTGTGCGGGGCCGCAGTGGCCCTGTGTGTGGTGGCTGCGGTGCTCGCCGGGTGTGGGTCGCCCGGCCAGGGTGGTGATCAGTCGGCGACGCTGTCGGGGGCACCGGCCCAGCAGTGGACACCGGGCGCTGATGATCCGGGGTCGTCGATCACCGCGACGGTCGCGCCGAGTGCGGTCCCGCCGTCGCCGCAGGCGACGCTCCCGGCGTATGCGGCGGGGGTGAACCGCGGTGATCCGGCGGCGGTCGCGGCGATGGCGGTGCGGATCTGGTTCACCTGGAACACCGGTACCGATCGGTCACCGTCGGATGCGGTGGCGCGGGCAGCGCCGTTGCTGTCACCGGCATTTCGCTCGCAGGTGCTCTCCGATCAGGCGTTGACCCCGGATGGGCAGTGGCTGGTGTGGTCGTCGCGCTCGGCGGTGGTCACTCCGACGGTGGTGGTCGGCCCGAATCAGGGGGCGCCGGATCGCCCGGACCGCAAGTACTTCGTGTTCGCCGTGACTCAGACCGGTCGTGACGCGTCCGGTACGCAGGTCGGCGGATCGGTGCAGTCCCAAGCGTGGGTGATCACCACCCGCACCGACACGGGGTGGGAGGTGAGCCAACTTCAACAGCGCTGAGCGCCCCCCTTCACACGTCCTCGAGAAGGAGTCACCACC
Source organism: Gordonia sp. N1V (assembly GCF_029269935.1). NCBI lineage: Bacteria > Bacillati > Actinomycetota > Actinomycetes > Mycobacteriales > Gordoniaceae > Gordonia > Gordonia sp. N1V. Next base: position 50,982 of record NZ_JARJDD010000029.1, on the reverse strand, counting down.
GATGAGTTCTGTCCGTACCCGCCGTCCGAAAGTGCCGTGGCAGTCGAAAGCCCTTTTCGCTGTGGGCTTTACCGGCCTGCTGTTCGTGCTGTTAGCGATCGCCAGTGAACTCCCCGCGCGGGCGTCGGGCTGGTATCTGGCGGTGACGCTGGCTGTGCTGATCGCCGCCCTCGTCGGTCGCCGCGTCTACCTCCGGCACCGATACACCCGCACCCGACACCGCGCGACGACCAGCGCCCTCGAGGACGAGGACGCCCGGTCACTGGAGGACATCACATGAGCACCAACCACTCCACCACTCCCACCACCCATGAGCCGGGTCCGGTCCCGGCCGACAACGAAGGAGCAGCCACCATGGCTCACCCCCAACGCAGCACCACCCATCTGTCCCTGCCACCACGCCACGCCAACGAGCGCGGCGACGACACCGACGACTACAGCGCCGAGCCGCCGGTCGACCTGCGTAACCAAAGCCTGCGCCCAGCACCCGAACCCGAACCTGATGCGGTCGACGATCACGACGCCACCGAACCTGGTGTCGACGAACGCGGTGTCGATCAGCGTGGTGATGTCGAGGGTGACGACGCGGCCCGCGACAGCACCCCGGTGGGCGCGACGGCCGACGTCGACGCCGCCGCCGAGCCGGCGCCGGCCCGCGCGGAGGCCGGTGGGCAGCGGGCCACCGAGACCACCGGTCAGATTCCCCGGGTCCCGGCTCACCGGCCGGGCGGCGCTGACGGTGCCGACCATGGGGGTCCACGCGCCTATTCCGGTGTCGGCGAGGGCTACTCAGATCCCTCCGCCGGCTACCCCGGAGGGTTCCCTACGGCACCGCGCGCCTACACCGCTGCTGGCCCCGAGGCGCCGATGTACGGCGAGGCCGCGGTGTATGCCGAGCCTGCGGTGTATGCCGATGCGGCGGCCGGCCGGTTCGATCCTGATCCGGCGATGCGCGGCCCAGGTGACGCCTATGGGCGGGGCGCGAGTGCCTTCCTGCGTGGCACCTACGATCCGACTGAGCTGCCCGCGCAGTGGGGGTGGCGGGGCCGATTCAACGCGGCGTTGGGTACCAAGCTGCGCCCGACACCGGAGTCGGCCGAGGCCGCCCACCGGGAGGCGATCGAACGTATCCGCCAGGCGCTGCCCGGGATGTCGACGGTCAGTGTCATCAATGTCAAAGGCGGACAAGGGAAAACGCCGACCTCGCTGATGCTGTCGAACACCATGGGGATGCACCGTGGTGGTGGTGTCGTGGGGTGGGATGCCAACGAATCCAAGGGCACCCTGGCGATGCGCGCGGCGGTCGGCGCCGCCGACCCGCGCACCGAACGCACGGTGTGGGATGTTCTCGAGCACGCCAAGCAGTTGTGCAGCCCGGGTGCGGAATCGGGGATGCTGGACTATTTCCTGCGCCGCCAACCCACCCAGGACGAGATCCTGGCGTCGGATTCCTCGAGTAAGCGGATGGCCGCGATCGGGTGGGAGGAATGCGCGGCGATCATGGCGGTGCTGCGCCGGCACCGGTCGATGGTCATCATCGACACCGGCAACGACGATCTGAAGCCGAACTGGCGGTGGGCCACGGAGAACACCGACCAGCTGGTCATCCCGATGACCTACCGCAAGGATTCCGCGCTGGCGGTCGCGAAGATGCTCGACGGCCTGTTGGCGCGTGATCTACAGCATTTGGTGGCCTCAGCGATCGTGGTCATGACCGCCACCCCCGGCGCGAGCCCGGAGATCGGCGCCGAAATCCAGGAACAGCTCCGCCAGTCCGGGGTGCACCGGTTCTTCGATATGCCGTATGAGCCGCAGTTCGACGGTGACGGCGCCCCTATCCGCTATGACCATCTGGGCCGCGACACCGTGCACGCCTACACCCTGTTGGCCGCCGAGGTTGCTGATTCGCTGGCCACTGCCCGGGACCGCAACGCCGCGATGCGTTTCGAGGTCGACTTCGTTCCCGAATCGATCCGCCGGCCCGTCGAGCACGACGTGCGCGGTACCCGCCGCGGCTACGCCCCCGGCTACCCGCCTGCCGCCGGCGCACCGATGCCCACCGGACCGGTCCCGACCGGACCGGTGCCGTATCCGCCGGCCGCGTACGGCCCACCCACCGGGGAACCGTGGCCGGCACAGCAACCCGCACCCACCCGTTCGCCCTTCTATCGTCAGGGAGGTCCTCAATGATCATCCAGTTCAACCGCTTTACCCACCGCACCAAGCACGTCCGCGGCACCGAGGACGTCTGCGGCACCAGGCGCGAGTCCCGCGCTGGTCGCCTGCGCCGCCATGGCCGGTCGGCGGTGCTGCTGGCGTGGTCGCTCGTGTTCAGTGCCGCGCTGCTGGGGCTCACCGACCCCGGCGTGGCGGCCGCGGCCACCCGTAACCCGTTCGACGGGGTAACTCCGGACTTGTCGTTGTTCGGGCCCGCGCTGAACAACACCTGGACTCGGGTGCTGGGGGCGACGTGGGCGGCATGCCTGGCCTACACCGGGTGGCGGTGGGTGACCGCCGCCGCCTCGGTGCGCGCGGCGAAAACCCGCGGCTCCTACGGCGATGTTGCCGAAGGCAAAGAACAACTCGCCGGCGCCAGCTGGGCACTCGGGCTGGTCGCCTGCGCCGGGGTGATCGTCGGCGCGATCTTGTTCATCGTCGGTACCCCCTCCACCTCCTAAACACTGCGCTCTGTTCTGAAAGGACTTGTCCGACATGGCCAAAAAGTACTCGGGGATCACCCCCACCTCCGCGGGGATGCGCGCACCGCGCGCTGCCTCGTCGACCTCGCGGCGCCGGCCCGGCGCCCCCACCCGGGCGCCACGGGTGGCCGATAAACCACGCTGGTGGCGGTTCTCCACCCGCCCGACACCGCTGCAATGGACGATCCTCGCGGTGGCCGTGGTGTTGGCGCTCGCGTTGGTGATCGCCGCGATCCTCGTCGCTCCCGACTCCACACCGCAGCAGCCACACGGGCTGGGACTGCCGACTGTGGCGACCGTGCTGACCGACAGGGGTGCGGCATGAGCGCCACCAAGAAGAACTACTCCACGCTGACCTCCGGGAACGGGACGGGGGCCACCACGACGTCCCCGCCGCCGTGGTGGCGCCGGCCGATGGTGGTCGGGCTCGCCGGGCTACTCGTGGTGGCGCTGGTGGTGTGGGCGATCATCGCCGCTGTCGGTGGCGGTTCGTCGTCGGACTCCGGCGACGCCGGCCAAAGTCAGGCGATTCGTTCGGCGCACGGCCCGACGTCGATCACCAAGGGGGTGCCATCCGGGTACACCGATGACAAGGCGGGAGCGGCGAGCGCGGCCGCGAATTTCGTGGCCGCGGTCGGTGAAGCCCGGCTCGGTCGGATCTCTGGTGATGCGGTGCGTGATCAGCTGGTCACACCGCAGCCGTCGGATTCGCTGGTCAAGGTCCTCGACGTCAGCAGTGGCCGTCAAGATCCGCAGTCGGCGGGGTCGACGACGAACTCGGTGCCGGTGGTGACCTCGGTGACCCAGTTCAGCAAGGACCGCGCGCAGGTCGCAGTGTGGTCGGTCAACGCCTCGCAGTCGACGATCAGTGACGGCGGGCGCGTCGGGGTGAGCACCCTGTGGTCGACGACCACGGTCACGCTGATCTGGACCGCCCAGGACTGGAAAGCCTCGGATTGGGCGTTCCAGCTCGGCCCCGACCCGGATCAGGCCATGTTCCCGGCCGGCGATTCTCCGCTGCGCGTGGAGGGCACCGGCGGCCGCTACACGTTCTTCGTGGACTGATCCGCCATGCAGCACACACCACGCCATCACTTCACTTGCCTGCGGGCCGCAGTCGTCTCGGCATTCTGCCGGTACTCGAGCAGGACGATCGTGTTGCTGGTCGCCCTCGTGTCGGTGGCCGCCCTCGGCCTGGCCGGCGGCGCCGGTCTCGCCCGCGCCGATGACCCACCGAGCACGGGATCGCCCACCTCGACACCGTCGGCCAGTGGGAAGGAACTGCCGCAAGGGTTTCCCGCGCAGTTGAAGAAGTTCGTGGCCGGCACCCCGGAATTCAAAGGCGCGGACTGGTTTCAGGGTCCGTGTGCGGGCAAGGGCGGTGATTTCGCGAAGTACCTCAACGAGTCGTTTCCGCACGAGGCTCAGTTGATGTATTGGACGGGCACCAAGGAACAGAAGATCGCCCAGGTCCAGGCGTGGATGAAGGACAAGGGCGTCACCAACATCACCGCCAATGGTCAAACCGTGAACGGGGCAGAGGATTTCGTCAACAGGAACCTGACCCCGCCGGGCGACGGTCTGCTGCCGGTGTTCCCCGGGGACCGCGCGGACTACTACCCGGCGTCCGGGCCGGTGTGTGCCGCCGACCTCGCCCGCTGGACCGGGCCGTCGCTGACCGCGTGGGGTTTCGATTTCGCCGACAAACCCGACGACACCAGCCTGGCCAAGATGCGTCAGGTCTACAACACCGACCGCTACACCCAACCGTGCCGCGACGGCAGTGGTCTCGCCGACGCCGACAACATCATGCAGGCCAACTACTGCCGGCATGCGTTCTTCCTCAACTGCAATGTCAACGCCCTCAACGACACCGACGCCTCCGCATGCGTCAACTGGAACCTCGGGGTCGCGCATCTGTATCAGGGCATCAGCAAATGGATCTCCGACAACACCAGCCTGGGCGACCGATTCAAGTCCGCGCTGGGCGATATGGGTTTGGATGCGTTGAGCATTGTGACCGGGGTGCCGGTGTTTCCCGGCGGCTGGTCGGGCATCTGGAAGGGTGCGAGCGCGGTCATCGATTTCGTCAAGGACCCACAAACGGTGATCGGTCAGTGGGCCAACCAGTTCAAGAAAGCTGTGGTCGCGATCGTGCCCGCGGTGATCAAGGGCCTGGCCGGGGTCGGCGGGTTCGACGTCACCGCCGACTGGTTCCTGCGCTGGTATGCACTCTCAGCGGGCATCGGGATCTTCGTGATGTGCCTGATGGTGTTGTTCGCGTTGTGGCGGGCCGCCGGACACAAAACCGCGCCCGCTGATTTATGGCGAGATTTGTTGGGCTACATGCCGTCCGGGTTGATGTTCATGATGTACTCGCCGCTGCTGGCGACGATGGTCCTGGCGTTGTGTGACGGGCTGACCAAAGCGATCGCCGCACTGATGGGCAGCGACGTCGATGCCATGACCGACAACGTGTCCGCGGTCCTCAACGGACTCAACGAGGACACCCTGATCGGCGGGGTCATCGTCGGGTTGCTGCTGTTCGGATTGCTGCTACTCGGGGCGTTGTCGGTGTTCTTCGGCCTGGTCATGCACAACCTGGCGCTACCGCTGACCGCGGTGGCCGCCGCGATCGGCTACGGCATGTGGGTGCATCCGGACTGGCGGCGTAAGGCCGGCCGCCCGGTGTACATGTTCATCGGCGTCGCCGGCAGTAAACCACTGCTGTTTCTCCTGCTCGGGGTGTTGTTCGCGTCAGTAAACGCGACCATCGGCAACTACTCCGGACAGGCGAACATGAAAACCCTGTACCAGCTCGCGGTGCTGGTCGTCGGGTTCGTGATGGTCGGGATGGCGCCGTGGGCGCTAGTCAAATACGCACCCCTGCTGCCGACGAAATCTGATGCCGACAGCTTCGGCCAGGGCGGGTCGGTCGCGGCCGGCGCGATCGGCGGAGCCAGCTCGGCGGCCATGATGATGGCCGGCAACCGGGGTGGCTACTCCACCGGCGGGGCCTCCTCGTCGGCAGCGCACACCGCCGCAGCACAACCCAGCGGCGGCGGGACAGGCCACAACTCCGGTGGCGGCGCCAGTGGCGCCGGCCCACACCATGTGCCGACCTCACCAACCACCTCAAGCAACGGCGGTGGCCGGCACACGAAATCCGGTGGGGGAGTGTCCAGTCTGTCCTCCCGGCTGGCGCACAGCAAGGTCATCACCGCCGCCGGTGGCGCCGCCTCCGCGGGTGGGGCGATCGCCGCGCAAATGGGATTGGCCGCCACCCAATCCGCAGTCACCAAAGCCCAGGCCGAAGCCCGCTCGGCCGCCCCCAGTTCCGAAGGGAGCCAAGCATGACCAGCACCCACAACGCCCATCCCGGCGAGGACCGGCAGCCCGGCGCACCACGGCATACCCGCCTGTTCGGCCCCCCGCCGTGGGTGCTGGCGGTACGAACCCTGGCAGGGATGGGTGCACTCGGCGCGGTCCTGCTCATCGCCGGCTGGTGGGGTGTGGGCGTCGGGGCGGTCATCCTCGGCGGAACCGTCGCGGTAACAAGCCGATTCCGCGGCGAGAAGCCGCGGGCGGTGATCACCAGCACCGGTGAGGATGAGAAGGGTTCTCTGCGATGACGACCTACATCGATGAGCAGCGGACCTCGATCCTCGGCGGTGAGGTCGCGCGCCGCGACTTTTTGGGGGTGCCGCCGCCGGTGCTGGCGGCGTGGACGCTGGCTGCGGTGTGTGCGGTCGGCTCGTTCATCATCATCGGCGCCGGCTGGTGGGGGGTGGGTACTGGGGCATTCATCATCATCGGAACCGTCGCGGCGACACTGGAACTCAAAGGTGAGAAGTCGTGGGCGGCGATCAAGGTCCACCAGCTACGGACCCGGCTTCGGCGCCGCGCCGGCCATCACGTGTTCGTCACCCCCACCGACGAGGCCTACGGCGACGACGAACTGGACCCGGGGTGGGAGATTCCAGTGCCGTTGGGCAAAGCGTGGCCGCTGGATCTGTCCGGTACCGGCCTCGATGACATGTTCATCATCGAGCACAACAACCCCGGTTCCGGCCGGTTCTACACGGTGGTCCTGGCGCTGGAAGGGGTCTCCGACGGCATCCTCGGCGACGCTGATTGGGCGAATCGGCAACTCGCGTTTTCCACGACGTTGCGGGGTTTCGCCAAACGTAGCTCCATGATTCGCCGGATCGGGATGCTGCACCGGTCGGTGCCGGCGGATCTGACCCCGCATGTGCGGTGGGCCGACCGCGAGATCAACCGGGTCGTCAACGAACGCCGTACCCAACTCGAACAACTCGCCGCCCTCGAGGACTCCACCGAAGCGCAGCGCGCCGATGCGCTGCGCATCCTGGCCGATGAAGACGCGTTGCGTGAGCAAGCGGTCCTCGAGCTGCCGGTGGCCTCTTACGCTGATCTGCTCAGCGTGGCGTCGGTGGAATGCGAGGAGCACTACAGTTACGCCACGCTGGTGTTCCCGGCGATGGGGGAACTGTCGGATCGGGCGGCGCGGTTGGCTCGCCGTAAAGACGCGTCGTATATCGGTGGTGTGGCCGCGGTCATCCGGGACGAGACGATCCGCGCGATCGACGCCCTGCGAGATGCGCATCTGGGGTCAGTGACGATGCTCGGTGAGCAGCGGGCGTGCGCGGTGTTTCGGGCGTTGATCGACCCGTCCTACAAACTCGATGCGCACCGTGGTGCGCGGTGGCCCTCGTGTTTCCCGTCCTACATTGGCGGTGAGGAATCGGTGCTGGTGTCCCCGCGCTCGGACACGCCGTGGCATGTGCGGGTCGGGGAGATCCCGCCCGGCTCGATCGCCCCCACCCCGTTGGGCCCGTTGTGGCTTTCACCGCTGTTGACCGGGGTCACTCCGGCCACCGGCGACAGTGACACCCCACCCTCGCCGACCATCCGGACGGTGTCGGTGGTGATGGACTTCGTCGTCGAGCACGTCGCCCGGGACGCCGCCAAAGGTGATGTCACCGACGACATGGCGCGCCAGCATTCCGAGGCGAAGAAGGAACGGATCTCCGACGGCTCGGCCGAGGTGATGGCCAGCTCCTCGATGCGCCGCCGCATGGACTTGATGCCCGGGTCCGGGCATCACGGCGTGATCTACACGATGTGGGTGTCGGTCGCCGCCCGCTCCCTCGACGACCTCGATGCGGCCGAGACCCGCATGTCCGAGGCGGCCAGTAACTCCGCGATCGGCCGGATCACCTGGCAGACCGACGATCACGACATCGCGGTGTTCAACACCCTGCCGCTGGGCCGTGGCCTGGCACCCAACCCGAAATTCACTCGCAGAGGCCTGAACTGATGACCAGCACACATCCCTCACGCCAGCACACCGACCGCCCCGAACCCGTCATCGAACTCGATGCCGTCGACCCCGGTGACGGGCATGTGCACGACGGGCCCGCACCGTGTGCCCGCTGCGCCGCCGAGGCCACCCTGAACCGGCCCACGCGCCGCTGGCTCGATCGTCTCGCCGCCCGGCTCGGCCGCCGTCGCGCTGCACCGGCAGCCGACAGCGTGGCCGGTGAGCAGGTGTGGGCCACCGAGCTGGCCAACCCGGTCGTCGACGACCTCGACGACGTCGACGACACCTGGCTGGCACCGGAAGATCCCGGTGATGCCGAGATCGACTGGGACAGCGAGATTCCGCGTCGGGACCCACCGTCGCGCAGTAAATGGCTCGACCGGTGGGGGTGGTGGGAAAACATGGCGGTCGGTGCGTGGACGACCACCCGCCAGGCCGAAGCACTGAATTTGGCGACCACCCGACGCTCGGGCCGGCACAACGGGTTGATGGCCGGGCTGAACAAAAGTGGCCGATCCATGGTCATTGCCGACCCGTTCGAGTTGTACGGCGACGCGGTGTCCAACATCAACGTGTGTGTCATCGGTGACATCGGTAAAGCGAAATCGTCGCTGATCAAAACGGTGTACCTACTGCGGCAACTCATTCCCGGCCGCCAGATCGTCATCATCGACAAGAAACTGCAGAACGGGGTCGGCGAATACACCCCGACCGCCCAAGCCCTCGGGGTCACCACGATCCGGTTCGCCAGCAGCGACGCCGAATCCGGTGCCTGCTTGAACCTGCTCGACCCGATGATCGCCACCCTCGGCGAACACGCCAAAGGCCTCGCCGGGGTCACCCCGGCCGGCCAGATCAACCTGGTGCAGGCCGTCCTGGAAGACACCATGGGCCGTGCGCTGGAAAGCACCGAGATCGCCGCGGTCAGCCGCGGCCTGGAAGTCGTCAACGCCGAAGCCCGCGCCGAGCACCGTGAAGCGACCATCCGCGATCTGTCGCGGTGGCTGCTCGACCCGCCCGCCGACCCCGACCACTTCGGGCAGTTGTGGGCTGAGGAAGCGCGCCGGTGGGGCCGTGACCCCGGCCTCGCGCTCGACCGGCTCGCTTCCGGTGATCTCAAAGGCCTTGTCGATCAACCCACCTCAGCGAACGTCCGGGAAGCCCTCAAACACCAGATGGTGCACTTCGACATCTCCGGGCTGCCCACCAACGGGCCCGCCGTGCGGGTGGTGATGACCGTCATCAACACACTGCTGGCCAACATTTGCGCCGCCCGATCCAGTGCGTTCAAACAAACCATCCTCATCGTCGAGGAAGGCTGGCACACCGCCGTCGGCTCCACCGGCGAAGTGTTCCAAGCCAACATGAAACTGTCCCGCGGACTCGGCTTGTCGACGGTGTCGGCGTTCCACCACATCTCCGACCTACCCGAAGACTCGCCCGCCCGCGCGCTCATGCGTGAAGCCGGGATCGTGTTCCTCTACGGCCAGGAACGCGAAACCGACGCCCTGGAAACCGCCCGCATGTATCACCTGCCTGCCGGCACCAAAAACGTGCTCATGGCATTACGCCAAGGCGACTGCCTGGTCAAGATCGGTTCCGCCCCACCGATCTTCATGACCCACGTGCGCTCACCACTGGAAGTCGAACTCACCAACACCGACAAAGCCATCACCGGCAACCGCGAACTCCACGCCGCCTGACCCCCACCACCCCCCGAGGACACCTGCGATGACCATCACCCCCGGCACATCCCACCCATCGAGCGCACACCCTGCGGCCCACACACCGCACCCCGTGCGGCGCGTGGCGACCGCAATCACCGTGGCGGGCACGGCAGCAGTCCTGCTGGCCGGCTGCACCACCAGCCAGCAGACCGCCGGCCCGCATTCCGGGTCCACGCCGGCGTCGGCCGCGTCCCACTCGTCGGCACCCCCGGGGATGACCGGCGCCGTGGTTGCGGTCACCGTGCCCACCGATCAGGCACCGGCGAACCTGCAACCCGGCAGCACCGTCCGCATCGTCGGGGTTCACCAGGGACCCGAGGACCTGCCACTGACCGGGACCGTCGTGGCCGTCCGCCCGCACGGCGAGCTACTCACCGTCGATGTGTTCCCACAGAATTTCGGCGCCGGCGACACCGCGATCCTCACCGCGCTCCTGACCCCACCCTCCCCGTTGAGCCTGGTGCAGATCAATGGGCCGATCACTATGAAAAAGGTTTCCGCGCAATGACTCCCACCAGTCACCTCCAGAACATTAGTGCCTCCCCAACCGTCTGGTCGTGGGCGCGGGCGTGTGCGGTCGGCCGCGCGGTGGCAGCGGACCTCTTCGACCCCGACACCGCAATGATCACCACCCACCTCGCCACAACGTGGGTGGCCGTGCACCTCTACGCCGCGCGCGGACGAGCAGACCACTGGGCGCCGTGGATGGCTGACCCGATCACCGCGACACCGGCGGTCGTGGCCGCCCTGGCCGACATCGACCACGACGACACCGACACCGTCCTCGACCAGTACGCCAGCCTCACCCACCTGTGCGCGAGCCGGCGCCGCGACATCGCCGACCTCCTCGCCACCGACGACGTCTCGGCACTGGTCGCCACCCACTGCACCCGCATACCCGCACCCAGCCGCCCTCGACGAGGACCGGATCAGGCACCCGCGATGACCGCCAGCATGGGTGTTGCCCGGGCAGCTAACGATGCGGTCAACGCTCGTCTGGTGGCCGCCGATCACCGCTCCGCGACCTCCCATTCGCTGGTCGACACCGGTGAGTCGCCCGCGCCTGTCGATCAACCACCTACGACCCCCGACGGAAAGAAGCGCACACCATGACACTGCTCTACTTCGTGCCGACGACTGTTGACCTCGCCGGTGACATCCCCGATGGGAAGTGGCCGCCCATTCCCTCGTGGCTGGGAACCGCCGTGGTGATCAGCATCGTGGCTGCTGTGGCGATCGGGACCGTCGCCTACATCGGCGGCGCCATCATCCGCAGCTATCGGCACCGCCCCGACACATCGGGGCCGGCGAGAGATACCGATACCCGCGGGTTCGGCGATGAGTAGCGCGGCGCTCAGTGTGGCCGGGCGACCGCTCGGCGTCATGGGTGACCCCGACACTCAACGGCTCCTCGGTGCCGCGCATGCGCGGCATGTGCGGCCGTTGTGTGAGTGCCGGCAGCCGGGGGTGCCGATGTATGTGGCGGCCACCTCGAGCGGATTCGTCGTCAAACGGATGCCCGGATCCGGGTCGGCGCATGCCGCTGATTGTGCGAGTTGGGAACCACCACCGGGGATCTCGGGGTTGAGTCAGGTGCTGGGGGAAGCGATCTGCGATGATCCCGATGCCGGACACACCACCCTGCGGTTGGGGTTTCCGCTCAGTGCTGGGGGTGGTCGCGCCGCCCCCGAGGTCAGCGGTGAGTCTGCGGCGGAGTCGGTGGCCACCGACGGGTCGAAACTGACGATGCGGGCGTTGCTGCACTATTTGTGGGATGAGGCCGGGCTGACCTCCTGGACACCGAAGATGGCCGGCAAACGGAACTGGCGAGTCGTGTCGTGGCATCTGCGGCGCGCCGCGGACGGCAAGATCACCACACGCCACCCGCTGGGCCAGAAGCTCTACATTCCCGAACCGTTCGACGCTGCCCGCCGTGCGCAGATCAGCTCCCGGCGGATGGCGTTGTGGTCGAAAGTGCGGGCCGTTCCGGGTAAACCGGTGCCGCTGCTGCTGCTGGTCGGGGAGGTCAAGGCCATCGAGGAGGTCCGCGGACGGCACCGCCTGGCGATCAAACATGTTCCCGACACCCCGTTCCTGCTGGCCGACGATGTCCACAAACGGCTCTACAAGCATTTCGGGGAGGTGATCGAACGGTGGGAAGCCGACGAGCGCTCGCATCTGATGGTGATCGCGAGTTTCTCGGTGTCGGCGGCCGGGATCGCCAGCATCACCCGGATGAGCCCGATGCTCGTCGACGAGCACTGGTTACCCACCGAATCGGCCTACACCGAACTACTCCTAGACACCGCCGTCAGCGAGCACCGGCGTTTCCGGGTCGGGTTGCGCTACAACCTTGCCGCCGAGGTGGCCTCGGCCGCAGCAGTATTCACCGACACCGAACCACCCACGGCCGCCTTCCTCGTCACCGCACCCGCCGGCGCCGACGAACTCGACGACGGTGACAACCAGGCCAATGACAGCAAGGAGGCCACCGTCGTCGACGACTACCGCGATCTGCTCGGTGAGGCCGCCATGACGGTGTGGGAATGGAACACCCTCGCCGAGATGCCGGCACTACCAGCACCCACCACCCACCACCACCCGTGAAAGGCCACACTGTCATGACCGACCCCACCAGCGACCCCACCCGCCGCCTCGACGACCACACCGCCGCCCCGGTGCCGTGGCCGACCACGCAGATCCCGCCGGCCGAGGACCCGCCGCGGCCGCCGACCCTGGCCTACTCCCAGACCGACGCCGACCTCCCCGCAGATCCCTACCGTCACGTGCCGGCGCAGCCCTACCCCTCCGAGGCCTACCCGCCGGCCGCACCGCCGGTCAGGTACTTCGATCCGAGAACCGCAGGGCACCAACCACTGTCGTCGTCCTACGACACTTCCCGCCACGAGGGCGGACCGTACGACGATGGCTCGGGCGGCTACCCGGCCGAGCCGTACGGACCCAGACAGGACTCACCCCGGCCGGCGCCGCCGGGCCTGCCGCGACGCGAGTTCGACCCGGGGGTGGCGCTTGGCCAGTACGTGGGCAGCGCTGTCGTCACCCTCGTGGTCGCCGGTCTGGTCGGCTACCTCGGGGCCATACTGCTCAACTGGGTGATCGGATTGGTGCCCGCCCGGTACTGGCCCGAACACGCGCTAAGCGCACCCGTCTACGACCCGGCGACCGCAGCCATGCTGGCCGGGGCCAGCGCGATCGTCGCCGCGGCGATCATGTGGCTGCTGTTGAAGATCACCGCCCGTACCGGCATGTTCTTCTCTGCTCTGACTGCGCTGGCCGCGGCGATCGGGTTTCTCAGCATCTACCAGAGCGGACCCTGGCAAACCACCCTCGGCCCGGCCGTGCTGTTTGTCGTCGTGGCCGCCGTCATCGGCGTGTGCACCACCGGCTACACGCGCTTCTCGACCACCACACCCGAACGCTACTGACCACAGATGAGCGGCCTGTCGTGCTGTATCCCTGCAACCCAAGGTGATGTGATGACTCCACAACTCCCGCACCGATCCACGAATCCGGTTCAGCCCCTAACGCTTCCCACCCATTCCGCCCTCGCTCGCGGCGAGTTCGTCGGGGGGTGGTCGCGGTGAGTCAGCAGCTGCACGGCACGACTCCACCGTCGCGGACGTCGACGAGTGCACCGGTGATGCCGGTGTGGGTGCTGCCGGCGGTGGTGTTCGGGGCGGTGGTGGTGATCGGGACCTCCGTCGCCGGTGCGTTCTCCGGGTTGTTGTCGGGGCACGGGTGGGCGTGGCCGGGTGGGCCCGGCCCGATGGTGCTGGCCGTCAAATCCACGGTGCTGCACCTGGGGGACCCGGCCGCCGCGTGGCCCACCGAACCCGCGCCGGGCCCGGGCTGGCTGTTCTGGACGTGCGCGGCACTGGTCCTCGCCGCGGCCGCCGCAGCCGTCTGGTGGGGCTACAGCAAGATCCTCGAGCGCCGGATGCGCCGCCGTGCGGTCGAGCAGGGATTCGCCGGGGCGAGTGAGTTGCGGCGCCGGAACCTGACCGCCGAGCGGGCGGTGTCGCGGGCGGTGGCCACGCGCACTCCGCTGCAAGACACTCCTCGTAAGGATCTCGATCCGTATCTGGTGGCGGTCAACGTCGCCTCGGAATACACCAGTGGTGAGCAGATCTTCTTGCAGCAGCGGGACTGCGTGCACGTCGTCTCACCGACCGGTGGCGGTAAGACGTGGGGGTTCGCGGTGCCCCGCTGCTGGGACGCTCCCGGGTTTCTGTTGACCACCAGTACCCGCGCTGATCTGCCGGCCGCGACGATCGCCGATCGCCTCGACCGCGGGCACGTCGCGGTGTTCGATCCCGAGGACATCACCGGCCTACCCAACCAGCTGAAAGTGCGGATCCCGTTGATCGGCGGCTGCGAGGAGCCCGCCACCGCAATCCGCCGATCCGATGCGCTGGTCAAAGCGATGCCGATGGGCGACACCAAGAACGCCTCCTACTGGCAGGACAAGGCCGCCACGTTGCTGCGCTGCTATCTGCACGCCGCCGCCCTGTCCGGGGCCCGGATGGACCAGGTACGGATCTGGGCGATGAGCCGCAACCCCAAACGGCCCCAAGACATCCTGCGCAGCGACAACCCCTCCTGGGCTGAGGAACTTACCCAAATCCTCAGCTCGGAATCGACCTCGGCCGACGACATGATCGGCGCGGTAGCAAACCTGTTCAAACCACTGGCCGACCCACGGCTCCTCGAGGCCATCGACTGCCCACCAGAGCAAGCCACCGACCTCGCCGAACTCGTCCTGGGCAGCGATCGGTCCGGGACCGCCGCGAACACCCTGTACGCGCTCAGTAGCGGGGAAGCCGAGTCGACCGCACCGATCATCGCCGCGGTCACCAACGAGGCGTACTTCCTGTGCAGCCAGTTCTCCCAATGGGCACCCGGCCAACAAATGCCCGTCCCTGCGCGGTTCAACCTCGACGAGGTCAACAACGTCGCACCCATCCCGCACCTGCCCCGCAAGATGACCGACTCCGGAGGCCGGGGAATCAACCTGTGGGCGTTCTCCCACAACGAATCCCAAGTACGCGAACGCTGGGGCGATCGCCAAGGCGAACAGTTCCTCAAATCCTCACCCGTCCGGATCGTGCTGCCCGGCCTCGGGGATGACCGCGAACTGCAATCACTGTCCCGGCTGTGTGGCACCCGCACCGTCTACGACGGCCCCAACCACACCCCCCGCGACATCCCCGTCATGCGTGACTCCGACATCCGGCAGATGCCCGAAGACCAAGGCCTGATGATCTACCGCAACGCCAAACCCGCCCTCATCCGCATCCCGTCGGTGTGGGCCGACCCCGACCGAGCCTCCTACGTCAAAGCCTCCATGGACATCTTCGACCGCGCCCGCGACACCGGGCAGTGGCCGGCAACCGGACTCGACCGATGACCACCACACCCGCACACCCAGGACCGGACACTGACGTGGCAGAGCCGTTGCCGCTGTTCGATTTCCAGCCCAGCCGCTACGTGTGGCGCTACCTCGACCGCGAGACCGCCGCGCAAGTGTGGGCCGAACTGATCGACTGGGTCGCCTGGTTACGCGCCACCTACGGCAACCTGCACCACGACATCCCGCCATGCTGGTTCCGTCACCCCGAACTGCGTGAAGAACTCCTCGCACTGATGGCCGCCCACAAAGCCGCCTACCAAACCCGCGAGGAGGACCGATACTGGTCAGACATGGCCTACTGGCACCGCCAATACCTACGGCCGGTCATGACGCAGCTGCGCAGCATGTTCGACAGCTCCGAATGCCGAGACGGGCACTGCGGCTACCAACCACCCCGCGTCCAGACCCTCGACACCCTCAGCGAATACGTCGGCGCCGACCTCACCGCCCGCCCGGCTGCCCAGGTGGCGGTGTCGCGTCCGCGCCAGAGTGAGACGATGACGTACGCGCAGATCCAGGCCGCCCGGAAACAGGGCCACGAGGTGGCGGCCTGCGACCCGGACGACCCCTTTAGTGACATCGAAATCGACGGTCGCCTATGGTATTTCGATAAGGACACCGATTCCTACTCGCCGCACGACGGTACCTGATCCTGCTGGTGGTACCTCCAGACTGCGGAGCCATGACCGTCTTTCCTTCACCGGCCGTCGCCGCTGACTGTTTTTCGCCGAACGTCACGCTCGACGACCGGGGAAGCGGGTCATGGGCCCTCCGCACGCTCGGCAGGCCGGGAACACACGTCTACTCCCCGCGCGGAGACACCCTGTGCTCCCGGCCTGCCGCAGCACCCCACACAACGATTCGTCGGAAACGGACGACACATGAACGGGCATCAGAATTACAGTCGCGGAGCGCATTTCGACCCGCTGACGGTCAACAAATGGGTCCTCCTGGCGCTGTTCGTCGGCGTGGTGGGCGGTACGAGCTGGGCTGTCGACATCATCGCGGATCACGGGATGGTGTGGGCCCACCCTGGCTGGCTCCGAAACCTCGCGCAGTGCGGGATCTTCGGTGGCGGCTATCTTCTCCTGTTCGGGACGGGGCTCATCCGTGCTGCCCATCAGACGACAGCAGACGTCGCAGCAGGGATTCTCGATCACCGCTTCAAGGCTCGCGCCGCTGCGAACGAGCGCCGAGGTTGGCAGATCATCGTTGCCGCGGTATTCGGAATCATGGTTCTGGTCGTGGCGGCGCCGGTCGTGGCATGGGCCAGGACAAATTTGACCTTTTGGTGAGCGGCAGCACCAAGCAGGACAGCTGTTGCCGCCGCCGAGCCCGCGCGACGAGGAAGTCAAACAGCACCCTCTGGCCGCCGTGCCGCCCAAACGATCGATCGACATGGGCATGCGAAGTTCGGGCGAGGGCGGTCGCTGACCTCTCGGTGAACACCCCACGGCGAGCCGCGTTCCCCACTGGCCAGATCTGCGCCGAGCAACTCAGATGCGGGGTCCGTGGTGGGGTCCTGTCTCGGGGGTCGGTGCTGGTGGTGGGGTCGGTCGTGGCGGGCGGGGACGTTCGATGTCAGGCGGGGTTGGCGGTGGGGTGAAGTGTTGGCGGGTGAGATGCCGGTTGTGGGTGTCGGTGAGTTCGTCGCCGGTGGTGGTGAACGGGCCCAGGGGGCGAGGGTCAGTGTCGTCGATGCCGGCGAGTTCGCGGTAGGCGGTGATGTCGTTGATCGCGCGGGCCCGGTCGTCGGTGTCGAGGTGCGCGGGCAGGTGATCGTGCCAAGGCTGATGCCCGGTGGTGGTGGAGGTAGGGGTGACGAGGGTGTGAGCGAGTTCGTCTCGGGCAGCACGGAAGTGGGCTGTTTGATCAGGATGGTCGTGCTCGGCGCCGAGGGGCACACCGGGTAGCCAGTCGGTGGTGGTGACCGGGGTGGTGTCGGCGGGGTAGCGGCGGTGCAGGGTGTCGACGAGCTCGCCGGCGGTCGCGGTGTCGGGGTGGGTGTTGAGTTCCAGCCAGCGAACCACTATGTCGGGGTTGATGCCGGTGTGGAGTTCGTGGCGGCGGATGGTTTCGACGAGATCGGCCCATTCGGGGCTGCTGCGGTCGACGGCGGTGAACTCCTCCCACCGACCAGGAGCGGCGTGCTCGAATCGCCGTGTGGCGGTGAGGACCTGCTCGTCAAGATAAGGCTGCACGAGGCTAGTGAGATCGGCAGCGGAGGTAATCGGGGCCGTCGCTGAGGACAGTACGGTGTCGAGGACGTCGGCAGGTGCGAAGCCGGCGGCACGGGCCCGCTCGAGCTGCGCAGCGAGATCGTCGGCGCCGGGGGAGTGGGTGAGGGTGTCGACGGCCGCGGAAGCGAACACCGCGGCCGCAGCGCGGCGCAGGGTCTCGGTCCGTAGTGCCGCA
Organism: Gordonia sp. N1V; assembly: GCF_029269935.1. Classification (NCBI taxonomy): domain Bacteria; kingdom Bacillati; phylum Actinomycetota; class Actinomycetes; order Mycobacteriales; family Gordoniaceae; genus Gordonia; species Gordonia sp. N1V. The sequence continues at coordinate 33,366 of NZ_JARJDD010000029.1, read as the reverse complement.
CGAGCGTGGCGGTAGCGGTCGGCGCACTGCTCGACAGCGGAACGCGACGGCGCGGCGCTCGCCTCCTCCACCTCGGCAAGCACGGGACGTTCCGGTGCCAGTGTCGCGGTCGTGGACCGGTTTTCGGCCTCCACCTCCGCGCTGTCGTGTGGCGTGTCGGTGGTGGGGGTGGGGCGGGGGAGTGAGCGTTCGGCGGCGTGGCGGCGGGCGGCGGTGTGTTCGGCGCGGAACACGCGGCCGTCGAGGCGGGTGGCGCGGTGGCGCAGGTCCGCGAGGTGCTCGAGGTCGATGCGTTCGGCGGCCAGGCGGGCGCGGTCGACGTCGTCGTTGGTGATGGTGCCGGTGGGGGCGAGTTCGGTCAGGGCGGTGCTGGCGGCGAGAACCTGGTCGGCGGCGTGGTCGGCGCGGTGGCGGGCGTCGGTGGCGCGGAGTTCGGCGAGTTCACGTTCGCCGGTGAGACGGGCGAGGTGGTCGGGGTCGGGGTTGTCTGCGGCGCGTAGGGCGTCGAGGCGGGTGGTGATGCGGGCCAGGGTGTCGGCGGCGGCTTCGGCGGCGAGGTCGGCATCAACCCAGGTGTGGTGCGCGCGGGAGAGTGCGGCGAGGGCGGGGCGGTGGCGGTCGGCGAGGGTCCGGAGTTCGGTGAGGTGGTCGGTGGCGGCGGTGACGGCGGGCCCGTCGCGGGTGGGGTCGAGGATGATCGCGTGCAAAGCGTCGGCGTCGGCGTGCGCGGCGGCGGCCGCGGCACGCAGCTCGTCGAGTTCGGTGTCGTCGACGGGGGTGTCGAGGACCAGTGGGGGTCGTTCGGTGGCGAGGTCGTCGAAGTCGAGGGCGCCGAGGTCGTCGTACTCGTGGTCGTGGGTATCGGCGTATTCGGGTGGTGGGCCGTCGTCGGTGAGCGCAGCCCAGTAGCCCTCGACCGCTTCGTGGGGGGTGGTGTCGTCGAGGACGGCGGGCAGTTGCTCGTCGGCGACGTCGACGACTTCACTGGGAGCAGTGGTGGTGTCGGGGTCGGGGGGTGCGGCTTCCTCGTCCTCGATGCTCAGGGGTGAGTGCTCGGGCAGTGGGATTGAGCGGCTCAGAGCGTGATCGGTGGCGAGTAGTTCGACGCGCCAGGCCAAGGCTTGGGTGACATCGGCGGGGCGGAGTTCGCCGTCGGTGCCGTGCAGCAGAAGTTGGTGGGCGACGTCGAGGATGGTGGCCGGGGTCCAGTCGCGGGGGTCGGCGGCGTTGACGGCGGTGACCAGGGCGGGCCAGGCGGGGTCGGTGACGATGATTTCGGCGAGGTCGTCACCGACGATCCCGGCGAGTTGCGGGGTCCAGGTGGCCTGGATGTGGGAATCGGTGGTGTCGAGGACCGCGGGGCCGAGGTCCTCGGCGACGCGCCACCACAGGGCGGCCGCCGGCAGTTCAGTGGGGAGCGCACGGTGGGCGGCGGCGTCGGTGAGCAGGGTGTGCACGTCGAGGCCAGCGCGGGCGGCGAGGGTGAGTCGTTCGGCGAGGTCGGGCCAGAACGGGTCGCCCAGCAGGTGCGGGTCGATCCGGGTGGCGAGATCGTGCCAGCGGGCCAGGTGTCCGTCGTCCCCGCCGATCGCGGCGGTGAACGCCTCGGTGAGGCGTTGTTGGTGCCGTGCTGGGGTGAGGGCGTACTGGTCGGGTCCGGTGGGCCGGCGGTCGCGGTCGTCGACGTGGTGGGCGGCACGGAACACGGCGATGTCGCCAAGCAACTCCCGGTGATCACCGTCGGCGATCACCAACGGCCGCGCCCACCGTGGCGCGGTCGCCGCCGTCCAGGTGTGGGCTTCGGCGCGGATCTGCTCGGCGAGATCGCCAACCAGGTGGGCGCGGCCGGCGAGGTAGGTGCCGTAGTCCGGGTGGCCGGCCAGCGACTCGGGAATAGCGGGCAGCCACGGTAACGGTCCACGGCCGGCGGAGTGGCCGCCGGTGGTGTCCAGGCGCCAGTCGAGGACCGCGGCCCGTTCGGCGGCGGTGTCGAGTTCACGGCTGTCGATCGCCGCCGACAACGCCGTCAGAGCACGTTCGGCGACTCGCTGGCTGGGGGTGTGGCTGCTGTCGGGGCCGGCCGGTGCGGTGGTGTCGAGGGCAGTGGTGTCGAGGGCGAGGGTGGCGAGGTGTTGGCGCAGGACCGGCCACGCGTTCTCGTCGGTGAGTCCGGGGAGGAGGTGTTCGGCGCCGGCGTCGATGGCGGTCATGGTGGCGGGGCCGAGGAGGTGTTCGGCGAGGGCGCCGATCGCGTAGTGGTAGGCCTGCGTGGTGGCGGCGATCCGCTGGTGCGGGTTGGTGTCGTCGCGGGCGGTGGTGGTCGCGGAGGTTTGCGCGCCGTCGCGGGTGATGATGGTGCGCAGCATGTCCACGGCGGTCGGTGGGCGTAGCGCACGGTCGTAGATGATTTTGTGCGGGTCGGCTTCGGAGGTGCCCAGGTACAGGTGGTTGCCGTCGGTGGCGCGGGTCATCGCGACGTAGAGCAGTTGTTTATCGAGGCGATCCGAGCCGACGATGTGGGCGGTGCCTTGGTGTTTCCCGCGGGAGCCGACGGTCATGCCTTGAGCGGCGTGGATGGTGGCGGCGTAGCCGAGTTCGCAGTCGGCGGCGACGTAGTCGGCGGGCAGGGTGAGGGTGGCGTTCGTCTTGTCGTGGGTCACGGTCAGCGAGCCGTCAGCGCCGACCGCGGTGATGGTCCAGCGGTAGCCGTTGCGGACGAAATCAGTCCCGGATAGCCGTAGTCGGCGGTCGTTGCGACGGGTGCGGATGGTGTCTCCGGCGCTGGCGGGCAGCCCGTCGGCGAGGGTCACTTCGCGGCCGAGGCCGTGGGCGAGGTCGGTGGGGGACAGCGGATGGTCGGCGAGGCGGTCGGCGCGGGCGCGGGCGTTGAGTTCGCGGACGGTGTCGAGGGTGGGGGCGAGCATGACCGAGGCGTGCCCGGCCGCGGTGTCGCGGCGCCACGCTTGGTAGGCGAGGTCGGCGGCGACGGTGTCGGCGGTGACGTGCACGCGCTGGTGGTCGATGTAGTAGCCGATCGCCTCTTCCCGGCCGTCGCGCACGGCCAGGGAGGCGGCGCCTTCGGCGGGGTCGGTGAACCGCATGACTTCCGACAGCGTGAGAGTGTTGCCGAGTGCGGCGACATCGCGCAGGACACCGCCAGCGGCGACCGACGCCAATTGTTGGTCGTCGCCCACACCTTTGACGTCGGCGCCGGCGGCCAGGGCGTGGGCGATGACCGGGTCGAGACTGGCTGTGGAACTCATGCCGATCTCGTCGATGAGGATGACGGTGCCCGGCCCGATCCTCCTAAACCAGTCCGGGGCTTCTTGCAGGATGCGGTGGCGTTCGGTGTCGTTGCCGGCGGCGGCGAGTTGCGCGACGAGGTGGGCGTATTTGTCGAGGGTGTCGGCGTGCCCGCCGATGTCTTTCGCGAGGACTTGCGCGGCGTTGGCGGTCGGCGCCAACCCGATGACGGTGCCGCCGGCGTTGGTCCAGGCGGTGGTGAACGCGGCCATCGCCGAGGTTTTCCCGGTGCCGGCCGGGGCCAGCGCGAGGTGGAATCGGGCACCGGCGGTGGCGAATTCGCGGACCAACGCTTGCTGGCCGGCGTTGAGAGGGTATTTGTTGGCTTCGTGCTCGAGTAGGGCGAGATCGACGTGCAACGGGTCGATCCGATGCCCATCGGAGAGTCCAGCGGCGGCGACGATCCGGCGTTCGGCGGCGAGGACTTCGGGGCTGGTGTAGGTGGCCAGGCCGGGGTCGGTGAACACCGATGCCCCGTCCGGGCCGCGGAGCAGGCGGGGTTCGTTGCGGTCGCCGTCGCGGCGCGGATCGGTCACCAGCAGGCAGTGTTCGAGAGCGGCGGCGGTGAGGTGGGCAGCCAGACCGCTCACATGCTCACCGCTGACACCGAGGACGCGGCAGGCACGCAGGGCTTCGGCGTGCAGGTGATGGGGTTGCCACACCGACCGGGTCAGCGACACCCGGTCGACCAGGCGCATCGAGTAGTTGGCGAGGGTGTCGGCGTCGAGGTGGTGGGGCTGGCGCGGGCCGTGTTCGGCCAAACTGGCAGCCGCGAGCTCGCGCACCTTGGCCCGGTCCTCGGCCATCGCGGCGAATGCGTGATCACTGAGGGTGTAGCGCCACTGTCCCTCCATGCGCCGAATCTCGGTGCGTAGCTGCGGCGGGAGGGCCGCATCAGCGACACCCAGACCGGCCGAAATCATGGCGGCCAGGCCGGGTTCGCCACCGAGCACGGTGAGGGCTTCGGCGTGCCATTGGGCGCGTTGCTCGGCCAGGGAGCGGGGTTCGTGTTTGGCTTCGCGGGTCGCGAGGTTGGCTTGCTGACGCAGCGCGATGTGTTCGACGGCGGTGGGTTCGCGGCCGTGTTCGGCCTGGAACCGGTCCACCAACATCTTCGTGGTGTCTTCGATCGCGCGGGTGCGCGCCGACCACCGATCGATCAACTCGGCGCTGATGCCGTCGAGTTCGCGGATGGGGCGTTTACCGCGCAGGCCGGGGTCTTTGTCGACGAATTGGGCGCCGGGAAACTCCGCGAGGATCTCGGCTTCCAGGCGCGTGTTGTATTCCTCGGAGGCTTGAACGGCGAGGCGGTGCAACGGTTTTCCGTCCAGCGCTCCCCACCGGTCGATGCCGTCGGGGCCGGTGAAGCGGACCTTGTTGGAGATGGGGACGTGGGTGTGCAGGTCGGGGTCTCCGGCGCGGGAATCGCGGTGGGTGAACGCCGCGGCGATCAGGCCGTGGGCTTTCCAGCGGGCGACGCCGTTGGCGCCGAGCCGGGTGTAGGCGATGTCGCGTTCGATGGAGGCGAGGGTGTTCTCCACGGCCCGCTGGTGGGCGGTTTCGATGCGTTGGGCGACCTCGCGGGCCGCGACCGCCCACAGCGCCGACACCGACTTGACCGGAGAAAAGGTGAGGTCGTAGCCGGCGACCGCGGTCGTTTTCTGCCGGGTCTTCTGCGCGATCCACCCCGACAGTTCGCGGTGATCGGCCGGTGCCCGGCCGAACTCGGTGGCGAACATCGACGTGGCCACCCTGGTACGGATCTGTGCGCGGGCCTCGGCGTCGATCGGGGCGTTGGCCTTCTCCCCGCGGGCGGTGTTGTGTTCGGCGAACGCCTGCGCGACCGCTTTGACGAAGTCGTTGGCACCCTCGTACACCTTGAACGGGGTACCGAGTCGTGTTGCGGCCGTGGCGTACTGGGCGCCGTGCCCCTCGGCGATCAGCGCGGCTTCGATCGCGGTGGCGTTGGGGTGGCGGCCTTCGCCCCACAGCGCTTTCATCTGCGCGCTACTCACCACATCCCCGGCGTTGATGTCGTCGAACGCCACCAAACCCGACCCCAGCCACCGGCCGGGTGCCTCACCCTTGGCCGAGTAGTACGACTCCAGCGAGTCACGGCCCAGCTCGGTGCCGTCGTGGGCGGCGACCTGGCGGGTCAGGTACTCGTAGCCGTCCCCGGCGGTCAGCTTGTGCAGGCTCATCATCGGCGCCCACCCCCGGCCGGGCAGGTCCGCGCAGCCGCCCACCCGGGGCGGGGCGAGCGGTCGGGGCGCATGCCGACAAACTAGCAGACGTTATCGTTTCGTAACCTTAATGCAAGAGGTGTGTAGAACTTGGTGGAGGCGAAATCGCTGGTAAGCGTGGATATGCGCAAAGCGGGGTGGAGCGTGGAGAAGTCGGCGTGGGCTGTGGCGGGAAGGCAGAAGTGTCGGTGGGTGGAGGTAGAAAGCGTGAGATGGCGAGGTCGGAAGGGGCGGGTGTGTTCCGGTGAGCTGGGCGAGTGTGGCCGGTAGGCTCGAGGTGAGACCTGCGTGTGGCTATGCCGTCAGTCGCAGCGGGACTCGGTGGAACAACACAACAGAAAAGGTGAATGTGATGACCTCACAGACAGGTGCCGGCCCGTCGGGCGCGGCGACTACCAGCAGCACCGACACCAACATCGTCGGGCGCAAGCTGTCGGCGCGAGACCGGGCGCGCAAACGCATCGCGGACAAGCTCGCCGCGGAGCGGGCCAAGGAAGCCCAGAACGAGGCCGACCTTGCCGAGGTGTTCAAGGCCGTGGACTCGATCACCGCACTCGGGGTGAAACGCGACACGGCCATCGAGAAAGCCGAAACCGACTACACCCAGGCCACCGCCGCAGCCCGGGAAACCATGGGAGCCCGACTAGCGGCGATGCGTGACCGCGGTGAGACCGTCGCCGCGCTCGTCGACCTCACCGGCCTCACCCAGTCCGACATCTCCGGACTGATCAAAGTCCACCGCGCCACCACAAGCGCACCCCAAGGCACCGCGACACCGCCAGCCCCGGCGCCGGCTAAGAACGGGAAGTCGCCAGCGACGACCACCACTGGTGACGGTGGCGACAGCCCGGGAACGAGTGCGGGGACATCGGAAGCGTTAGGCGAGTCGGTCGAGCAGACTGACGCTGCGGCCAGCTGAGGGTCTCGGTCATGGCGTGGGCGCAGGAACTGTATGTCGATCCCCACATCAGCGAGCACGCACGGGAGATCGAACGATTCCGGGCATTCTGCGTGGCCGGCCCCGACGGTGCGTGCACGATCTACACCGGCGCGATCGGTGACGACGGCTACGGCCGATTCTGGCTCGGCCGCCACCGTCGAGACGACGGGCCGGCAGTGGTGCGGGCCCAACGGTTCGCCTACGCCGCCGTGCACGGTTTGATCCCGGCCGGGGTTGTGGCGATGCACGACTGCGACAACCCGATCTGTGTGGCCGTCGGGCACGGCCACGTCGTGGCCGGCACCCAAGCCGACAACCTCGCCCACATGGGCGGCAAACACCGCGGCGGCGGCAGCGGACTAGGTCGCGGGACCAGCGGCCTCGACCGCGCCGCCCGCCACGCCCGCGCCCTAGCACTGCGCGAGGCCGTCGCCGACGGCTGGGACAGCGGGCGGGTGCGAGAAGCGTTAGGTGTGGGTATGCCTGGGCAGGGCTCATTGTTTGGGTGGAACGAGATAGGCACGGGTCAGTGAAAGGTGACAGCGTAGGGCAGATCGAGGACACCGAGTGGGTTCGGGCCGATACTCGGCTTCGTCGGCGGATGGAGTCCAGGATCGGCAGCTCGATCGTGGTGGGAGTAACGGTTGGCTTCGTCACTGGACGGCTGTTGGCGACATCGGGGTGGGCTGGCACGGTACCCAGCTCAGAAGATTTGGCCGTTGGCGTGTGGGCGATCACCGCACTGATCGCAACTCTCACTATCTCTCTGGTGACTCGGGCTGGGGCGACGAGTCAATGGCGTTCGGACACCTTCGAGTTGAGTTTTCTGCGCCGGATCGGTGCGCGACTGCTGTTGGTGCTCGCGACGGTCGAAGTGGGGGCGGCGACGGTGATCTGGTTCGCCACTCCGCTTGGAGCAGGCTGGGCGGCCGCGTGGGTCATCGGCTCCGCGGCGGTGTCGGTGGTGATCGCCGGTGCTGCGCCGGACGAACCGAGCTTGACCGCCCAACGCGCGATCGAGCACGAGAGGTACCTGTTGGGCCTTTACGTGCGGTCGATCCGCGAATGGCGGTCATTGATAGTTGCAGCCACGCCGAGGCGGGCGCGGACAACACCATCATTCAGGGCCGTCCGCGGCGGGTGGCCGAGTCGCATGATGATTCTTGCCGGCTTGGCCTGGCGCGGCGCGCTGGTGGGTGTAGTCGCCGCGGGAGTGTCCGCTGGTCTCGGCGCCTGGTTGCTACCGACGTGGTGGACGATGCTGAGGACGATCGCGATGGGTCTACTCGCAATGTTGTGGTGGTCGTGTGCGGCACCCTACTGCGCGGCCGTGGCGTCGATCTCCCGGCGGGACTCGTCGCGGTGGCCAGGAGTGTTGATTGTTGCAGTGCTAGCCGCGTATATGGGCGCGGGGGCACTAGTTGTGCCAGTGGAGGCGGACTGGGTGTCCGAGTGGGGATCGATGGCGGCAGGAATTCTGATTGCCGGGCTCGCGTCCCTCGCGGTTCCGTTGGTGCTGGTGCGGTGGCCCGCGAAACGCACTGGCCGGTGGATGGCGTGCGTGTTGTGGGCGACGGTGTGGCCAATGCGGGTGGTGTGTTGGCGGAACGCACGATCGATGCAGGATTTGACGCGCTCACGTCTGGTCGATGCAGAGCACGCGCAGCGCAAGGACTCTCGGATCATTGCGGCGGCTCTAGGCGCTACGGAGGCTGAGCCGACGGAGTCTGTCGGTGGCTCGCGCGAGGCTGTGTCTGACGTGCAGGACTGGAGAGGAGGTGGCTACCTATGAACGGGTTAGTGTTCTTGCTCGCGGTCGGGTTGATGGTGCTGATTTTGTTGTGGGCGTTCGGGTCGGTCGTGGGTCGGGTTGCTGGTGTGTTGCTGGTGCTTGATGGGCTCGGCGGGTTTGTGGTGCATGGTGCGATGCCGGGGTGGCGGTATGTGATCGAACTCGGTGCGGGGATCGGGTTGTGGATGTTCGGTCACTGGTTGTTCGCGGCCAAGCATGGGGTGTGGCGTAGCCGGTTCGGGCGCGCGGTGTGGCGGTCACCGGTGTTGGTGTGGATGGCGCCGGCTCCCTGATCTTTCCGCGGCGACCTGCCGCCGATCAGGGGGTCACAGGTGTGGCCGGGGTTGCGGTGCTGGTGGCGGTGGGGGTTCGGGCGGCCGCGGCCGTGAGCTTGGCGCGCGGTCGGCGTCGATGGTCGGTGTGGCCGGCGGCGTGGGGTCGTGTGGTGTGGGTGGGTGGGGTTGGTCGGGGTGGGTGTAGGTTTCGCCGTCGCCGCCGGCGGCGTGGTGTTCGAGCATGGCGGTGAAGATCTCGACGGGCCGTTGTTCGTGGCGTTGGCCGGTGGTTGCGGCGAGGGTGTGTTCGGCGTGTTCGCCGGCCTCGACGAGTCCGGGCCGTAGTTGCGCGGCGAGCCAGGAGGGGTCTTCGGTGAGGAAGCTGGCGTGGCGGGCGGCGTGGACGGCGTCGGCGTCGACAGCACGCCAGTCGATGTCCCATCCGGCGTCGTTGAGGTAGCGGGTGAAGAACACGCGTTGGGTGCGGCTGTTGCCGTCGAGCATGGGGTGCGCCCAGGACAGTGCCGCCCAGTGTTCAGCGGTCGTGTAGAGCGCGCGGCCGCGGTCGGTGGGGTCGGGCCGGGTACCGGCGATGTCGGCGAACAACTCGGGAAGCACCTGGGGAAGCAGCTCGGGTGGGCAGTGTTCGATACCGAGGGCGTGGGTGTCTTGGCCGGGTTCGCGGATGCGGCCGGCGAAGTCGTAGATGTCGGCGGTGAGGTGAGCGTGAATGTGTTGCAGATGCGCCAGGCCGAAGTCGCCGTCGGCCAGAGCGGGATAGCGTTCGAGCTCGCGGGTGCGCAGGGCGACCATCCGTCGCTCGTAGGCCTCGAATTGCTCGTCGGTGAGGTCGATCAGGTGGGGCAGAACGTGCGGGCGGTGCGCGCCGCCGGCAGTCACTGCTGTCGCGGGCTGTCGGGGTGTGCGGCGGCGCGTTGGGCGGCGAACTCGGCGAGCATACGGTCGCGTTCTTGCTCGAGGGTGGTGTCCCCGCGGTCGACACGGGCGATCGCGGCTTTGTCGTCGTTGGTCAGCGGCATTTGGGCCATGGTGTGGCCGGCGTCGATGGCGGCGATGATCTGCTCGGTGGAGCGCCCGGCGAGCGCGGCGCGGATCTCCTCACGGCGGGTCTCGCTGTCGGCGCGGTGGGGTGTGCTCATGACGTCCATTGTGCGTCCTATCCGGCGGGTGCGGGGTGGGTCAGAGTTCGGGATGGCGGTGTGGGGGTTCGGGCGCCGGTGCCGGCGGCGGTAGAGATGTGTCGGGGCGGGCGGCCCGGCCGGCACTGGGGGTGGCGGGGCGTTGGTCGGTCGGGGCGGGGCGCTCGACGCGGTCCAGAACGGTGTCGAGGTTCTCGGCGACACCGTGCAGGGCTTTGTGGTGTGCCGCGACGTCTTCCCAGAGTGGGCTTTCGGCGGGTGAGTTCGGCCATTCTTGGACGCCGTGATGGTCGAAGGGCTGGGCGCCGGGTTGAGCGCGGCGCAGGTCGTGGACGGCGTCGAAGGTGCGGGTGATGGCGTCGCGGAGGTTGGTCGCGGCGGCGTGCAGGCGCGCGACGTCGGGATCGGGGGTGGCGGTGGCGTGGATGTGGGTGTGCGCGCGGAGCAGGGTGGCGGCGGTCTGTGCGGTCTGATGAATGTGCGCGGAGTCGGTGTGCCCGTACACGGCGGGGTGATCGCCGAGGGTGCCGGCGGCGCCGTCGATGATGGTGTGCAGCGTCAGGTGGAGATCTTGTTCACGCAGCGCGAGGTCGTTGATCTCGTGGTGTGCGTGGTCGAGGTCGCGGTGCGCGTGGTCCAGAGCGGCGTCCAGGGCGGTGATTTGGGTGTAGGCGGCGGCGTAGGGGTCGATGGTGGTGTGGTCGGGGTAGGGCACGTGGGCGGTGCCGTCGGGCCAGCGCATCACGCCGTCGGTGTCGGGGGCCAAGACGGACCCGGCCACGGCGACCGCTCCCGGTGTCTGCGGGGCCGGTGTGGCGTCCTGGCTGCGGGCGGCGGCGTCGGCTGCGGCGGCTCGTTCGAGGTCGAGTGCTTCGCGCAGGGTGTCGAGGTGGTAGCCGACGGCGTCGAGGTTCTCGCGGATCCCGCCGTCGTAGTCGTCGGGGTCTTCGACCTCAATCCGTTCGTGGATCGTGGTGTATTCGCTTGCGGCGGAGGCGATTTGCACGGCGAGTGGGAGGTCCTCGGACGCTGGGTATCCGGGTGGGTGCGCGATCAGGGTGTCGAGCAGCAGTTTGTGTGCGGTGTCGAGGGCGGGGATCTGCTCGCCGGCCAGGCGGTAGGCGGCACCGACGTCGGGATCGCCGGGGTCGGGGCTGTAGGCGGTGCCGTCGGTACGGCGGAGCACGCCGTCCCGGTCACGCAGGGTGCGGGCGAATCCACGGGTGGCTGGCAGGTATCCGAGACGGGGAGTGGGTGCACTCACGGCAATCTCTCTCTTTCGGCGTGTGAAGGGACGCTGGGGGGTTAGAACAGGCTGATTTGGTCGCGGGCGGCGCGGTCGGTGGCCCGTTGGTCGGCGGCGGCGGCGTATTTTTTGGCGGCGGCGACGGTGATGGCGAGGGTGTCGGCGATTTCGGGCCAGGGGGTGCCGGTGTCGCGGAGGGTGGCGGCGAGGTCTTCGTCGGTGGTCTGGTCGGGGTCGTGGTTGGTCATGGTGGTGGGCTTTCAGATGCGGGCGAGTCGGTCGGTGATGGCGAGCATGCGGGTGTCGGCGGTGTGGCTCATGGTGATCAGGTCGTCACGCCAGGCGGCGAGCTCGTGGGTGGGGAGTGCGGCGGCGGCGTGGCGCATTCCTTGGGCGAGGCGGGCGTAGCCGCGCCGGTACCAGCTTTCGACGAGGGTGGTGGCCAGGTGTGGCAGGACGGCACCGTGGTGGGGGTGGCTGTAGCCGGCTGGGGCGGTCACCTCGAGGAGCAGGGCGCGGTGCAGGTGCCGGTGTCGGCGGCTGGTGACGGTGGTGTCCAGTCGCGCGAGGATCAGGGCGGGGGTGACGGGCTGGCCTTCGTCGACCATGGTGGTGATCGCGGCGAGGACGGTCTGGTGGGTGGGGTCGAGCAGTAGCGCGGCCGGGTCGGGCAGGACGTCGACTGGTGGCTGACGGTTGGTGCGCTCACTGGGGGTGCCGATGATGGCGTGGAGGACGGCGGTGGTGATCGCTGGCGGCGCCCACAGCAGGGCGGTGAGGAATTCGCGCTCAGCGAGGATGGTGTGGGTGTGATCGTCGTCGAGTGCCTGCGGGTAGCTGCTGTCCTCGCCGGGGAGCCGGCCGTGGGCGTCGACGGTCTCGACCTCGACCAGCGCAGCGGGCTCGGGGGGTGTGGGCCGGGCGGGATGGTCCATGACGGTCACCGGGATCTCCTGGAGGGTGTTGTTAGCCGGCGCGGCGGCCGGTGAGGTCTTCGTGTGCCCAGGCCTCGCATTGGGCGGCTGCTTCGGCGAGCTCGTCACCGTAGGCGGGGTCACCGTCGCGGTAGGCCCGGTCGGCGGCATCCCAGTAGCGGGCGGCGCGTTCGGCGTAATCGACGCTCATGCGGGTTATGCCTCCCGGTTGACGCAGGAGGCTGCGGAATCGCTACTCGCCGGACAGCTGTAGTCGCCGCACCCGCAGAACGGGCCCGCGAGGGCCCACGTGGCCTCGGGCTCACTCGTGAACCAGTCGCGGTCGGCGGTGAATGCTGCCCAGCCCTTGCCACCGGACCAGCTGCCGACGTACTCGCGGTCGATGCAGGAGCGGACCTCGGCGTCGGTCAAGTCCCTGCAGTCGTCGACGGCGAGGTCAAGGCAGTCGGCGATCCAGCGGCGGGCATCGTCGAGCGTTGTGAGCACTGGTGCAGGCATGTCATAGCTCCCGTTCTCTTCAGGCGGCCTGGGCGGCGAGGGCCTTGATCCGGTCGGGCCGGAACCCGCTCCAGTGCTCGTCTCCCACGACGACGACCGGGGCTTGCAGGTATCCCAGGCTCATCACGTAGTCACAAGCTTGTTCGTCGGTGCTGATGTCGACGACCTCGTAGGTCAACCCGTGCTTGTCGAGGGCCTTGTAGGTGGCGTGGCATTGCACACAGGCGGGTTTGGTGTAGACGGTGATTGTGACGGTGGTGTTCTCACTCATTTGTCGTGTCCTTTTCTCGTGGTGTCGTGAGCATTTCGGTGTGGCTGTGCCTTTTATTCTACTGCTAATAGCGTTGTCTGGCAACACTTTTCAGGTCTTTATCAGGGTTATTGCCGTGCCGTGTGTGTGCCTTTTCCTGATAGATGCCGCCCATACGCGGACCGTGTTTCTGTCCATGGAATGGAGGGCTATTCCTCACGCGAAATAAGCGGAATTGAGCGGAGCGAGATGAAGCGCGTGTGAGGAATCGGCCGGAATGTAATTGACAGGGGCGCGGGCCGTGCCTGTGACAATCCGGCGGTCAGGAAACGGCGTCTGCTGGTGGTGGCGTGCACGCTCGGTGGTGGGTGCGGTGGCTGGTGGTGCGGGCTCGATGCCCGTGCCGCCAGATCCCCCGGACCGGTAGCCGGGGCCGGCCACCGGTGGGGACGGTGGCCGGCCGCCGGGGTGTTATGGCTGCTGGTCGACGGCGTGGGTGATGTCGATGGCGTGGATGATCTGGTGGGCCACGGCGCGAAGCTGCTCAGGCGTGCCCTGAATGGCGATTCCGTCGCCGTCCCAAACGTTTTCGATGACGAGCACCGGTGTGGTGTGCCGGGTTGCGGGCCGTAGGTGCCGGTCGGCGTCGGTGGGGTTGTGGTGGTAGGTAATGGCGGTGGTGTGGGTGTCGAGCCAGATGTGAGTCACGTTGTTGTCCTTGCGATGTCGGGTGGTGACGCGGGGTGTCAGGCGGGGCGGTGGCCCTGAATCTCGTGGTAGGGGATGGTGCCGCGAATCATGCTGCCGCCGAACGGGGCCGGTGTTTCAACGCTCACGGTGACTTTGTTGACGCGCAGCACGGGTACCCATCCGTGAAAGCGGATCTTGATGTGGTCACCGACGGTGATGGTGGTGGGGCTGTAGTCGCCGGTCTGGCCGTCGGCGATCTGCTGGGCGCGGATGCCTCGCCAGTAGGTGAGGTCATCGGCGCGTTGGGCCATGCGGGCGGTGATCTGCTCGCGCCGTTCGCCGGTGGCGGCGGTGGTGGTCTCGACGATGCGTTGCCCGTCACCGAGGACGGCGACGGTGCGGGTATGTCCGTCCAGGGCCCGCTGGTCGGCGCGTTGCTCGGCGTCGAGTTTCTGGATCCGGTTGGCGACGGTCACAGGGTTGTAGCGGTGTGCGGTGGTGCGGGTGGCGGCGTCGGCGCGGTGATCGGCGTGTTCGGCGTCGCGTTGGGCCTCGACAGCGGCACCCATGCTGTCCCAAGCCTTTTCGAGGGCGCGGCGGTGTCGGCGCTCGCTGTGGTGGCCGATCTTGATGGGTTCGCCTCCTTCGGGGCAGGCGGCGACGGCGGTCTCGTGCCGGTTCCATGCCTGCCCGGCGGTCGCGTGGCGGCGGTCGGCTTTGTCGGCGAGGGCGTCGGCGCGGGCGGCTTGGCGGGCAGCGCGGTCGGCTTCGGCGGTGGCGGGGTCGCGGTGGGTGGTGTCGATGTCGACGGTGACGGTGTGTCCGGCGGCTTCGAGCGCGGCCCGCGCCCGGTTGATGATGTGGGTTTTCGGCTGGCGGTCGCGGCTGGAGGGCACACCCCACATGCCCAATGTTCGGAACCAGCGGAAACCGTGCGTTTTCAGCACGTCGGCTGTGCCGTCGCCTTTGCTGGTGCCCTCGACGAGGGTGCCGTCGACGGCGGTGTGGGTAATGGTGAGTTCGGCCATGGGAATCTCCTCGTGAGTAACGGGCTGTGGTGCGGTCTCAGTGGTCGGTGTCGTCGTCGGTGTGGTTGGTGTCGTCGTAGGCGGCGAGCGCGGCTCGTAGGCGGGCCAATGTGGCGTCGTCGACGGGTTGGTAGCGGTCGGGGATCGGCGTGGGGTGGGGCAGCTGGTGGACGGGGGCTTGCTCGGGGTGGGTGAGGGGGATCGGGGTACCCGGAAGCGTCGCCATCGGTGGGCCTCCTGTTCGTTCGGTGGGTGTGGGGCGCGGCGGCCGCCCGTGGTGGCGGCCGCCGCGCTGGGGTCGAGCTAGGTGGGGTAGTTCTCGATGCGGTCGTGGACGGCGAGCACGCTGTGGCGGTTGCCGGTGAGGGCGGTCAGTAGCTCGCTGAGGCGGCTGTCGGTGGTGGCGGCGTAGTTGCCGCCGAACATCACCCACTTGCGGGAGGTGAGCGCGTCGAGCGGGGCGAGGTAGGCGTAGCGCTGGCGGCCTGCGCTGAGTCCGTGGTGGGTGCGGACGACGAGGACCACGGCGGGCGCGTCGGCGCTGGCGGCGAACACGCGCGAGGTGCGGGGCAGGCGCCGGAGCGACAGCTCGGGCAGGACGTCGAGGGCGGCGGACTCGTCGGTCACCGCGATGTCGGTGTCGGTTTGGTAGCCGATCAGGGTGAGGTGGGTGTAGCGGCTGGTGACCCCGTCCAGGGTGCAATCCACGCCGTCGGCGGCGCGGTACACGTTCAGCCGCAACCCTTTCGGCAACTGCTCAGCCTCACTCGGTGTCGTGGCGGGTGTGGGTGCGCAGCCCTGGACGTCGTAGCCGAACGGGCTGGCGGTCGGGGTGCCGGTGGCGGGGTCGAACCACGGGGTTTCGTGACGCGCGTTGCCGTCGGCGTCGGTGGTGGTGTGGGCGGCAGGGGTCTTTCGCATGACGGGTGTCCTCTTTGCTCGGGGTGGGTGGGGCTAGTTGGCGGTGGCCGGGGTGCGGACGGCGGTCACGTCGGTGATCGCTTGGTTGAGGCCGTCGTGGTAGTCGTGGGCGGCTTCGGTCCATCCGTCCCAGGCCTTTACGAGGTCTCCGCCGAGCCAGCGGGTGGGAATGTCCACGGCGCCGAGGGGTTCGGTGCGCCCGTGTACGGCCATGCGCGCCCCGGCGGCGTAGCCGTCGCGGTAGGCGGCGCTGTGGAGGAATCGGAGTGCTTCGGTGTGGGCGGCGCGGGTGGTCACGGTGCGGGCTCCTTCGGTGCGTTGGGTCCGGTGGATTGCTTTGGTACCGGCGTCGTCTGGCTGACCGCCGGAAGGCGCAAGGGGGAAAGACGAGAAAGTTTCTCGGGCGCAGCCGAACCCGTAGGGCGAGAAAGTTTCTCGCGAACCTTGCGCGTGGAGGTGGGCAGTTAGATGATCGAAGGTCCAAAGCAATCCGCGGAGCGGTCAAGGGGTGCGGCGTAGCCGCTCGAAGGGCCCCGCGGTTCGGGCCCCATGACGGGCGGAGCGCAGCGAAGGCCGGCACTTGGTTACCGCTGGAACCAGCAGACGAGCACGGCGGGTGACCGTCCTGAACGCAGGGTGGCTGTGCGGTGATTGTGCGGGAGCGGCGAGAGTCCGGGAGGGCTTGGTGTCGCGGTAGCCCTGGGGGTTCTTGTATGTGATTTGTCGCTGCGAGGTGGTTTCGTCTAGTTCGCGTCCCCCTATTAGGGGATTATGTCCGTTTGCTCCGTTATGTCGTTGGTGTGTTGGTACGGTGTGCGAACCAACGTTGTTTCCTAGGACGCGGAGTGGTTATGACATCGAGGTCATGGCATTACTTTCGGATTTTTCTCATTGTTATGGCTTGTGGTGCTGCGTGGCTGTCACCTGTGGAAGCATTCGCTGCTCCTGATTCCTCGCAGAATCTGACTCCGTCGCCGTCGTTTCGTTATCCGCACGCGCTAAGCCCGGTGGCGCCGTCTGTGGGCACCGGGCTGGGTCCGGGCACGACGTCTCGCCAGCAGAGTTCGGTGAGTACCGATTGCGTGTCGGCTCGTAGTTCTGTGTGCGAGAACTTCAACTACATTCCGATGATTGTTACGACCAATGGATCGCAGACCGGGTTTCGGAAGGTGTATACAGGGCTTCGCGGGAACCTTGATAATCACAGCTCTACGTACGGTTTGACGTTCATCTGGGAGAGCGTGACTCAGAGTGGCGTGATCCCGGCGGCTGCGAAAATTGTTCAGTTCACGCTGACGCAGAAGGGCCGATCGGGGATGCCGGATCAGGCCTTGCAGACCATCAATGTGGATACCAGCAAGACAGGAACCTATGGGTATACGTTCAACGTGAACCCTAGCCAGCTTGCTGGTAGTGCTGGACAGTACTACGAGACTCATGTGAAGTTCTACTGGCCTGGTGGGAACCAGAATACGACGGTGGAGTATGACAGCTCGTACACTCAGATTCGCTGCGATAATGCGGTCGAGGTCAATTACGGGTCGGGCTGCGTGAATGTCGATTGGCGGCCTACGCTTGATTTTGCTCAGGCGAACTATCCGAAGGTTGCCGAGAATATCACTCTTGGTCAGGCTGCTACTGGTTTGGGGATCAAGGATCAGACGCCGTTGACGCGGACAACACCGTTGCAGGCGTTGAATAATCGGAACTTCACGTGTAGCGAAGCGCGTAAGGCGGCCATGATTGGACCGAAGCCGTATGAGGGCGCGGAGTGTGATGAATATCCGTTTGCGAGCACTGCTGAGGGTGGAACGGAGAACACACGCATCATGTGGGTACCCGGGGTCGAGGAGAATAGGGCCCAGGGGCAGGATCTTCTTGGCTATTACCGTTCGCTGCGCATTATGGCCGGTGATCCCTACTATGTCCGTATCATCTAGCGCTGTGAGTACTGCGCAGGGGCAAATCTCTATTCAATACCACCAGTTCACGTTTCAGGTAGGTGATGGGTCGGCGGCGGGGTTCGATCCGGTCGATAACGTGGGGTTGTTGCTGTCGATGCGCAATCTGTTGGCGGTTCGTTCGGTCGTCGATACGGTCACCTCGATGCTGGTGATCGAGAGGACAGTTTCTCGGCCGGATCTTTTCGACCTGGATGAGTGGGATGCGTGCTCAGAGCTTTCTTTTGAGTTTGTGGAGGCGGGGCGTCTGGCTGTCACCTATCAACCGGCAGGAGTGGGCATGGATGCCGAACTTGCTGGCTTCTTGATAGATCCCGGGTTGTATCGTGTCCGCGCTTATGGCCGGAGGGCTGGGGGCACGGTGGTGCCGAAGTCTGAGCAGGATCTGCTGAACGACGGGTCGTACGACGAGGCAGATCCGGCACTTGATCGGGTGCTTGAGGACCTTCGCGTGCAGTTGTGGAGAGAGCAGGAGCCTCGTCCGGGCGTGGTTCACAAGTCCGATGCGGCGTACACATTTCCGGTGAGTCATGAACAGTAGGAGGAGAATCCAGTGAAGCGCATTTCTCGTGGTTTCGTTACAACAGTCGCGGCAGCCGCCGCTGTCACGTGTGCGGCGACTCTTGGGGTGCCACCCGCTTCGGCGGCGAGTGTGACGGGTTGGGTGGGACCAGCTGGTACGACAGGTTTCCTGCACACGTCGACGATTGTGAATGCGCCTGACCTGTATGCCTCGTCGAAGATCTACTCGGCTGTCGGGGCAACTGCATCGGATGGCCGTATCGGGGTGCGGCCTCGACTGTTCAAATCGGGGGCGTTATGTGAGGCGATCGACTACCAGTACAACTGGTATCCGGCTCCTGAGTGGTCGGCTCAAACCTCGGCGACTTGTGGTAGCGGCTCCTACAACAGTCACGGTTTCGTAGCCGTCTACAACACCTCTTCGTCGTCGTATGACCAGTTCGTGACCTTTCCGTCGAATCCGTTGAATTGGACCGCCCCGGCTGCGCGCGCGAGTGCGCGGAGTGCGGCCGTCCCGGACTCGGCGCGCACGTCCGGCACCAATACACGGGGTGAGAAGTTTGGGTCTGCCGCGACAGAGCAGTCCAGCGAGCTCGCCCTTATTGCGGCGATTGGAACGAACGGTGAGATCGGCTATGTCCGCTCGGGAGAACTCAATTTGCCGCCGGCCTCGAGTCCTGCGACCGCGCCGAAGGGCAAGCCGGCGAGTCGGACGATTGGCTTGTTCAAGTCCGACGGTACGACCAGAATTGGTGTCTTCAAGGTGAATTGACCTTGGTGCTGGCGGCGCGGGCCCGGCGGAAGCCGGGCCCGCGTCGGCGTTAGTCGGCCGGGGCGTAGTTGGGTTGGATGGTGAGGAAGAGGCATTCTTGGCCGTCTTCGTTGATGACGGTGGTGCCGAGTCCGGTGGTGAGGATTTCGGCGAGTCCGAGGGCCCAGTCGGTGAGGGTGAGGTCGAGCATGTCTTGGATGTCGGTCAAGGGGGTGTACCAGCGGTTGTCGGTGGTGATGGCGTGGTCGAGGACGTTGGTGGCTCGGATGATGTGGCGGGCGGCTGCGGAGGCGTTGGGTGCGTTGGTGATGATCCAGTTCATGGTGAGACTCCGTTCGATGGTGGTCTGCCGGGGTGGCGGACGTCGGAGACTGGGTGGACCGGTCGAGGGTGGGGTGTCAACCCCGGAGAGCCTGGCGCGCCGGAGGCCAGTTCTGCTGCGAGCGTAGCGAGTACGGGTTGCAGGGCTGGTCGGAGCGCGTGGCCGGAGCGTAGCGCAGGACACGCGGTAGTCGCCGGGCGTGGGTTGACACCTCGGGCCCCCGATCGGTCAGGCTTGGTCGACGTGCGCGCATATGAGGTGAGTGGGCTGGTGGCCCGATGGGGTACAGGGCGCGGAGCGCTCGATGATGTGTGACTGCCGGGTCGGGCAGGGCCGCGTGGTGCGACTCTACCCGACCCGGCGGGGTGTTATCCCCAGGTGATTCGGCCGTAAAGGCCGGCTTGGACGATGGCGTCGGCGTGGTTGGCGTCGAGGTCGATGGCGTCGTTGGCTCGGCTGGCTGCGCTGATTTGTCGGCGCATCGGGGTGTTGATCTCGGTGCGGCCGGCGATGAGGCCGTTGAGGCCTCGGGCGACGGTGTCGAGGGTGATGGTGTGCTCGACGTCGTCGAGGTCGGTGATGACCGCCCGTTGCGTGGTCGACCATTGGTAGGCGCTGCATTGCGACCAGTAGCCGATGCCGCCCTCGAGGGCGGTAGTGAAGATGTTGGTCAGGAACTCCGTGCGGGTGTCGGTGCGAGTGGTCATGGGTGACTCCTTCGATCAAGCGCGACCGGGTGTCGCGCGTCCCCCTGGTGGGGGACCGGTCGGGGTGGGGTGTCAACCCCGGAGAGCCTGGCGCGCCGGAGGCCAGTTCTGCTGCGAGCGTAGCGAGTACGGGTTGCAGGGCTGGTCGGAGCGCGTGGCCGGAGCGTAGCGCAGGACACGCGGTAGTCGCCGGGCGTGGGTTGACACCTCGGGCCCCCGATCGGTCACACTGGCAGGACGTGTGACAGGTACATGGTGAGTGGGCTGGTGGCCAATGTGTTTGTCAGTGCGCCGGTAGGCGCTCGATTGTTGGTGATCGGTTCGCGCGGCCGGATTGGATCGGTTGGGGCCGCGGAGAGTTGGGCATGGGGATGGCCCCGGTGCCGTGGTGGCACCGGGGCCTGCTGGTTAGTGGATGGGGTGGAAGGTGTGGCTGGTGCCGATGCAGGTGTCGTCGCAGCCGTCGCAGATCCAGTAGCCGCCGGGGTCGGCGGGGCCGATCGGGATGAGGTACCCGGTGTGCTCGAGCAGGGCGGTGATGGCGGCGGATTCGCGGTCGTCGAGGCCGCTGTGGTCGTCGTTGACGACGGCCGGGGCGCAGCGGTCGCAGAGCTGGTAGCTGGTGGTGATGGCGTTGATGGTCATGGCGTCTCCGTTCGATGTGGTCTGCCGGGGTGGCGGGCGTCGGAGACTTGGGGGACCGGTCGGGGTGGGGTGTCAACCCCGGAGAGCCTGGCGCGCCGGAGGCCAGTTCTGCTGCGAGCGTAGCGAGTACGGGTTGCAGGGCTGGTCGGAGCGCGTGGCCGGAGCGTAGCGCAGGACACGCGGTAGTCGCCGGGCGTGGGTTGACACCTCGGGCCCCCGATCGGTCAGGCTTGGTCGACGTGCGCGCGTAGAAGGTGAGTGGGCTGCCCACTGGGACCCGGTGCGGTGGTGGCCGGCGGAGCGATAGCGCAGCCGGGTGCCGCCGCACACCAGCACTGCGCGGCCGAAGGCTGCTCCTTTTAGGTCAGGTGCAGCGGCGGGGGAGTCAGGGCGGCGTGGATGGTGGCGATCGCGTCGGCGAGGTCGGGGTGTCCGTGGTCGTCGATGCCGACGGCGAGCATGACGAGGATCTCGCCGTCGACGGTGATCGACAGGTACGGCGTGGCGCTGCTGGACGATACTGCGGTGTCGAGGGCGGTCAGGGCGGCGTTGGCGGCGTCGGTCAGCGCGGTGGTGCGGGTGTCGGTGGTGTCGTAGGTGGTCGCTGGTGCGGGGTGGCCGGGGGTGTAGGTGGTGACGGTCCAGGTGATCACGGCGGGGTCCTTTCGGTGACGAGGTGTGGTGTTCAGTGTCGGGTGTGCGGGTGTGGGTGCGGGTGGTCCGGACGTGCGTCGGCCCCGGTTCTGTGGAGAACCGGGGGCCTGTGGACGGTGGCCTATGCGGGGCTGTTGCCGGGGGTGGTGGCCGCGCGGCGGCGGTCACGAGTGTGGAGTTTGACCGGTTGGCGGTCGCGGCGGATGAAGTCGGCGTACTCGTCGGGCTGCCATTCGGGTTTGGTGGGATCGGCGCGGTGGGCGCCGCCGTCGGGGAACACGCCGACAGCGGTGCGGTGGGCGCGGGCGAAGGCCTCGGTCAGCGCGCGGTAGGCGGTGAGGTCGAGGATGCGCAGGGTCAGCGGATCGTAGTAGAGCACGAGGAACGGGATGGGTTGCCCGCCGGTGGTGATGGCGTCACGCGACACCGTTGCCGAGGGGACCCGTTCCCACACCACGGTGTTACGCATGTAGGCCGAGCACCGCGCGGACAGGGTTTGGGTCAGGGGGTGGTGTTCGAGCATGCCCATGGTCGCGGCCTGCGCGAAGGCGAGGAAACCGCGCATGTGTTGGACCTGGGCGGCGCTGGTGAATTGCATGACGAGGTCGGGCAGCTCGAGTTGCAGTGAGGCTGATCGGGTGCCTTCGGCGAGGGTGGTGATGCGGTACTTTTGTTCGCCGACGGCGCTGATCACCAGTCGGGTGACCACACCGCGGGTGACGACGATGGTGTCGGTGGGGCGTGGGGTTTCGCGTCGCTTGCTCACGGGTGCTACCTCCGGTAGGTGGGTGGCGTCTCTGGGTGGTCCGCCAACTTTTTTGCCCTTCTGGCATGGGAGATTCCGATCGCGGAGGCGGGTGGAGAGCAAGAGTCGAGCGCGACAGTTTTCGCAGGGAGCGCAGCGACCGCGTTCGGCGAAAAGTGTTGCGCGCCCGCAGGGCCGGAGCGCAGCGGAGTCGGTCTCTTGTCGGAGCCCGCCGCAGCGATCAAAATCGGGAGGCCAGAAGGGAAAACAAGACTGAGGCCGCGCGCAGCGCGGTCCACTGTGCGGCGTAGCCGCTCCTTATCGATGGCGGCGCAGCCGACACCTCGGACCGCCGTCCGGTCGGCGGCGGTCAGGTGATGTGACGGCAGTCGGCGCATTCCCATCGGCCCGCGATGCGGGTGCACGCGCGGCGCTGCTCGCACAGCCAGCAGAGTTGCCCGCGTGTGGTGCGGTCTCCGGCGGCGATGGCCAAGTCATGGGCGGCGGTGGAGATCGCGCGGGCCTTCGGGTCGGTGGCCAGCGTGCGTTGCGCGGTATGGGCGGCGCGGATGTCGTTGTCGCGCTGAGCTTGTGTCTCGGCGCTCAGAGGTGCTCCGCCCGGGTGGTGATGCAGGTATGCGCTCATGTGGTGGCGGCAATCGGGGCAGGGATGGCTTTGGACGGTGGTGGGATTCGGGCAGCCGGGCAGGGCGCAACGCGGCCAGAGTTCGAGCGGTTCGGGTGACATGACAGGGGCCTCACGGGTGACGAGCGGGGAAGGGAAGCGGGCGGGCGGGGGACGCGCCGAGGGTGGCGCGTCCCCCTGCCCGCGTCGGGGGTTAGCTGAGCGGGATCTCGGTGGCGTCGGTGTCGCCGGTGATCACCTGCTCGATGTCGGCGAGGGTGTAGCCGAACACCTCGGTGAGGAACCGCAGGTAGGCGGTGCGGGCGTCGGCGACGTAGCGGTAGTACTCGTGGCCACCACGCCAGGCGTCCTTGGGTAGGTTCGCTTCGTGTGCGCCGAACGCGATCGCGAGGTTGATGATCTGGCGGCGTTCGGCGCTGGCACCGTCGGCGGCATCGATCGGGTCGGCACCGAGCAGGTCACGGGTGATGCCCTTGGCGTCGGCGTCGATGCTGTTCTGGGAGAGCATCGAGTGGTACTGCCAGAGCATCGAGGTCAGGAATCCGGCCACCTCAGCGGCTTTGCCCTTCGGCAACGTCTTCCGAGACAACACCTTCCGCAACTCTTCCCGCCGGACTTCTTGAGCGGCCAGCGCCAGCTTGTTCAAGACCCGCACACGGCGGGCTTCCTCCTTCTTCTTCGCCTCGGCCTCGGCAGCGGCCTGGACGCGTTGTACCGCGCGCTCGGCGGCACCGACCTCGCTGTCGGCGGCGTCGCTGGCATCGGGCCCGTCAACGGGGCTGCTGTCGGACTCTGACTCACGCCGACGGAGCTCGGCGAGGCTGTAGAGACCGTGGTCGGCGGGCTGATGCACCCACCAGTCGACCGTGGTGACGGTGCGCGTCGACTCGGTGAGGGTGCGCGGGTCCACGCACCCGTCGGCGGGGACCTCGTCCGGGTCGTCGGACCGGCTCAGTCGCCAATCGATGCGGTCCTCGTCCACCTCTTGCCCGGACGGGTCGAGGTACACCTCGATCTCGTCGACGTCGACGTGGGCGGTCACCGCGTCGGTGGGCAGGGTGGTCGGGTCGAACACGGCGGGATCGTCGGCGTCGGAGCCGTCGGCGGTGTAGAGCCAGCGCAGGTTGGTCCACTCGGCGGTGTCGAACTCGGGAACTGCGTCGGTGTGCACGGTGAACCCCTGCGCAGCAAGGGGTTCGGCTACCTCGCGGATGAGGGCGCGTTCGGCGGCGCGGGCCGCATATTCGGCGGCGACGTGCTCGAAGCGTCCGGCGTCGGCGGCGGCGAGTAGCGCGGCCACGGCCTGCGGGTCGTCGTCGTAGGTGGCCAGCACGGCGGCTTGATCCAGGGTGAGGTCGGCGTGGGTGGCCAGCGCGTCGCGGGCGGCGGTCGAGCCGGTCGCTGCGAGCGCGGCGTCGACCTGCGGTTTGGGCATATGCAGGTGCTCGCGGGCGATCTTGGTGGCCGACACCCCGGCCAAATGCAGCTGCTCGATCGCATTCATCCGTTCGGTCTGGGTGAATCCGGTGCGGCGTTCGTTGTGCGCCCACTGCCGCCGAATCCGGGCGATGGTGCGGGCCTTGTCGTCGTCATCGCTGTCGGGGTCGGTGATGATGACCGGAACCCGGTCCAGTCCTTCGAGGCGGGCGGCCAGGCACCGGATCTGGCCGTCGATGATCACCAACTCCTCACCGCGTCGTTCCACGTCGAGGGGAGCCAGGATGCCGAAGTCACGCACCGACCGACGAAACTCCTTGGTCAAGGCCCGGTCGGTGTCGGTGCGGGCGTTGTCCCCGATCACCAGCGTGTCGGGGTGCACGTACTCCAAGACCGCACTCACCGACACCTCGGCGTTGGTCTCAGCGGTGGCGTCGGCGGTCTGGGTGGTGGTGGTGTTGGACATGACATCTCCTGTATCGTGATCACACCCCGGTCAGATAGTCGCTGACCGGGTTTTTCTTTGTCCGGCAACCGATGTGGGTGCCGGTGCCGACAAGCGCTCCCGGTGGCCTCCCGTGGAGGGGTCCGCCACTGTTTGTGCCCTTCTGGCATGGGAGATTGGGATCGCGGAGGCGGGTGGAGAGCAAGAGTCGAGCGCGACAGTTTTCGCAGGGAGCGCAGCGACCGCGTTCGGCGAAAAGTGTTGCGCGCCCGCAGGGCCGGAGCGCAGCGGAGTCGGTCTCTTGTCGGAGCCCGCCGCAGCGATCAAAATCGGGAGGCCAGAAGGACACAACAAGAACCAGGCCGCGCGCAGCGCGGTCCACAGTGCGGCGCAGCCGCTTCCGAACGTGGCGGCGCAGCCGACACCACCAGACGCCACCCACACCCTGGGCCACCACCAGGTGGGGGAGATGTCCTCACGGGTGTGGATAACCGCAGGGCTGTGGACACCGCCCGTGTGGTGCCGGTGTACGCGGTTACGCTCATCGGACGGAGACCACGCGGCGCACCGGCAGGTGAAGGCCCAGCGGCGTGTGTTCTTCACTGGCAGAACCGAAAAGGTGAATGAAGAGAAGGGGAACGACTGATGCCGTCCAGTCGCACATCCAACACCATGGTCAGTCCGCGCCGGGTCCTGCGCGGGATCGTGACCGCGTTACAGGGCGCCGCCGACTCGGGGTGCTCGAGCGGCACCGCCGGCGAGCTCCAGGCGGCCGCGCAGATCGTGGCCGAAGCCGACCCCGACCGGTGGTTACACGCCGGCCCGCTGGACAACTGGGCCGAGGCCGATCTCATCGCGGCGTCACTCGGCGCGCGGCTGCGCGACGTCGACGACCCCGAACTCGCCCGCTACGTCAGCGCGGCACGGGCGTTGATGATCCGGCTCGGCGCCCAGCTACCCCGCGACTGCGCACCATGCACCGCCTGACACCCGCGGCGGCCGGCGCCGTCCTGGCCGCGGTGCTGCTGACCGGCTGCACCAGCACCGCACCCGCCGATACCCGACACACCACCCCGGCACCAGCGCCCGCGTCAGGGTCAGAGTCGCTGGTGCGCCCGGCCAGCGCGCAGAGCCCGTTCCCGGTCGTGCACGTCAGCGATGGCGACACCATCCTCGTGCGCCGCCACAGCGCGGTGGTGTCGGTCCGGTTGATCGGTGTCGACACCCCCGAAACCAAGCGGCCGAACACCCCGGTCCAGTGTTTCGGGCCGCAGGCCTCCGCATTCACGACCCGCACAGTGTCCGGGCGTTCGGTGTGGCTGGAGTCCGACCCGGTTGCCGGCGCCCGGGACCGCTACGGCCGCACGCTGGCCTACGTGTGGCTCGAGGACGGGTCGCTACTCGACCTTGAACTCATCGAGCAGGGGTTCGGCCGACAGTACGACTACCACGATCAGCCCTACACCTACCGGCGGCAGTTCCAGGCTGCCGAGGCCGGCGCTCGCGCTCACCGGTCCGGTCTCTGGGGGACATGCCCCACCGATCGGTGACCACCCCAGCGGACAGCAGGGTGAACCGGTCCTGCGGTGTGGTGTATCGCGGCTACACTCGCAGGTGAATCACCATTCCCGGCATGCCGTCGCCGTGGGGTGATTCACCCACAGAAAAGGTGAATCAGGAAGGAGCGACTGATGTCTGGTCGCACGAATAGTTTTGGGCTGCCCACAGGGCGGCCACCCCTCTCACGCAAGGTTCGGATCGGTATCGCTACCGCGGCCGCGGGCGCGGTCTGCGCAGGCGCCGCCGCTGGGATCGCGTGGGCCGATCCCACCGACACCCCCGCGGCCGCGCCGACCGGTGGCGCATGCCGCACCGTCGGCTACGTCGGGGACTCGACCTCGGTGGGAATGGTTGACCCGCAATTCATTCCCGACGAGAGCCAGCGGCTGGAACCGCAGTTGCGGTCGGTCGCCGGTGTGCAGCGGGCGATCATCGATGTCGCCAGCGGGCGCGCGCTCGTCGAGCGCACCTCCACCGCCAGTCCCGGCCTCGAGGCCCTGGAGACGATCAACCAGCAGAACCCGGATTGCTTCGTGGTGGCGTTGGGCACCAACGACGCCGCGGCCGTGGCCGGCGGCGCCAGCGTGAATGCCGCACAGCGCATCGAGAAGGTGATGGCCATCGCCGGCGGCCGACCGGTGCTGTGGCCGACCGTGAAGACCACCGACGCGGCCCGTTCGCACACCGGGTTCGCCCCGGAAGCGATGACCGCGTTCGATCAAGCACTCGATGCGGCGAAAGCGACGTATCCGAATCTGACCGTCTTCGACTGGGCGGCACAAGCATCCGACTCGCTGTTCTACCCCGACGGGATTCACTACACCCCCGCCGGCACCACAGAACGCGTCACCAAGTTCGCCGAAGCGCTACGCGACATGTCGGTCGCCGCGGCGGCGAGCATGTCGGTACAGACCACGACGATGCCCGGCATGTCGCCGGCCGCAGAATCCACCGACACCACCAGCGCGGCGCCGGCGACGGTCACTGAAACCACCACCGAGACCACCACGGAAACCGTGACCTCGACACCGGCGGCGAGCACCGTCACCGAAACAGTGACAGCAACCCCACCCGCCGCCACCACCCCCGTCGTTCCCTGATCTGACCGACGGCTCATTCCTCGGACCTCGAGGTGAGCACGCGATGACAGGGACACCCACCAGCTCCACCACCACACCCGGCCGCCGATAGGCGGACCGGGCGGTGGTGCTGCGTGCACACCCCTGTTGTCAGTGGGTCGCTTCGTGATCCGTGGGTCCCCCGCTCCCCGCACCCGGCGGGCAGCACCCACAACAAAGGACACCCGAACATGACCATGACACTCTCCACCCGACGCCGGACCACCCGCCGGCTGAGCACCCTCGGCGCCGGGGCGGTGATCGCCGCCGCGATCGCCGCCACCGCCGCCGCACCGGCCCACGCCGACATCCAGGTCGTGCAGAAACACCGCACCTGGTCCGACAACTCGGTGTACTACGAATACGGGCCATTCGCCACCAGCACCGACTGCGTCTCGTTCATCAACGCCAACGCCACCCTGCGCGCCGAATGGCGTGCCGGACAAGCACTCTGCGTCAGCGACACCCTCCCGGCCACTGTGTGGCACCTGCAAGCACCCACCAATATCCTCTAGCAACGCAGGTCCGACAGCATGGGTCCCCTATGGGTAATTGCTATCCATAGGGGACCCATGCTGGTTATAGCCCAGCTGCGTACTCACCCACCGACATCTGCGGCAAGTTTGCGGATGGCGAGTTCCACTACCGACCTGACCCCCACCAGCGTGTCCAGCGCAACCGACGAGTCACCGCGATCGAGCGCCTCCCTGGCTAGCGCGATCTGCCGCTGAGCAACCGCCAGCTCCTCGGGGGATTGGACCGGCTCCCACTCTTCAGTCGACCCATCCAATGACTCGAGAGGGGAGACCGGGCGGGTGAGTTCGACTGCGCACGGGACGGGTTGTCCGCCGTGGAGAGCCTGGGCAGCCGACCCCGCGCGCCAGCCAAGTGCAGCGTCGAGCTTGCGGAGGGTCGTCGACGATACGCCGACGGGGTCACCAGCCAGAATGCGTCGTAGCGTTGTGTCACTGGGCCCGCCTCGACTGGCGACGTCGGACTGCGTCAACCCAAGCTGCATGACGGCGTCACGAACGATATTCGCGAAGTGTTCGGTATTTTTCGGCGCCATACGCCGATCATGCCAGAACACTCGGAAAACTTTCGCCCTCGCCGGTTACGGAAGCCGAACTATCTGTTGTGGAAGTCGGTGTCGCGGAGCCCTGCCAGGTAGAGGCGGCGGCGGATGACCGATCGGGACACGCCGAAGGTTTTGGCTGCGGCTTCTTCCGAGCCTGCGGCTTCGTATTCGGCCACCGCCTCGTCCGGGGTGATGTCGTATTCCGGTGGCCCGGTACGCACATCGCGGCGCCCGACGCGGCGTTTGATCGTCGAGTCGGAGACGCCCACATGCTCAGCCAGACTGCGCAAAGTCCAGCCCTCCTCATCGAGGAGGCGACGCCATCGTGCGACATCATCATCGGTGTAGCGACGTGGCCGGCCGGCAGTGGTCATCGAGGGAGTCCCTGGGTGCCGGCGAGGACGACGTGGTTTTGTCCGTTGCGGGCGGCGATCGGATACGCCCAGCCAGTGAGGTCATCGATGACGTTGCCCAGTAGTGCGTCGGCGGCGGTGCGGG
Source organism: Gordonia sp. N1V (assembly GCF_029269935.1). Classification (NCBI taxonomy): domain Bacteria; kingdom Bacillati; phylum Actinomycetota; class Actinomycetes; order Mycobacteriales; family Gordoniaceae; genus Gordonia; species Gordonia sp. N1V. Next base: position 4,975 of record NZ_JARJDD010000029.1, on the reverse strand, counting down.
CGTCGTGGCCGCGCCAGCGCAGCCAGCTCGCGAGGCCCTGGTGCACGCTGCGCCAGGACCGCCAGCCGTCCCAGATGGGCAGCCACATCGTGTAGTCGATGTCGATGTCCTGACCGTGACGGTCGGGGAGGGAGCCGGTGGTGAGGCACCGGGAGAGTCGGGTGCCGGTGCCGGGCATCCACGCGCCGATCGACGCGACAGCGATCAACCCCTCGACGGCGAGCAGCCATCGCCACGGATTGACCAGTCCGGGGAAGGCGAGATGTCCTGCGGTGTCAGCGATCAGCGGGGTCGCGGTGGCACCGGTGAGGGTGTCGATCAGCCAGCCCTCCGAGCGCGGGTCGGTGGCGATGTCGAGCACGCGGCGGGCGGTGATCGCACCGAGGTCACCGGAGCCGATGTTGCCGCCGGTCCCCAGGAGCCGATCGGGCACCAGCAGGTCACCATCCTCGGAGGTGCGTAGCGTCCAGCACGCGGCTACCCATCGGGGATCAGGAAAGCGGTTGTGGCAGTGGATGATCAACTCGGTTTTCGACCATCCCTGCGCGCGTGCTGCTGCGACGAGGTCACGCGCGACAGCGAGGGTGTCGGCCCATTCGGTGGTGCGGTCACCGAGTCCGGCGACTGCGTCCAGGGCGGGCACGGTGCGGGTGGAGGATTTCTGCCCACCGGCGGGTGTGTAGCCCAGGCCGAGACCGGACCCGCCATTCCACGCGTTGATCGCCGGGGTGGGCCGGTAGTCGTAGAGCAGCCACGCCACAATCTCGTCGGCGACCGTATCGGCGGTGGTGAGTCCTTGCCGTGGGGTGCCGGCCCATCGCTCGGAGCTCGTCGTCCACAGGCGGGCACCGTCGATTTCGATGGCCGCACACCACCGCCCGTGGCCATCGCGGCCCCACGCCATCCGCGGCTCGAGCTCCGGTCGCTGCTCGGCCAGCAGTGCGAGCAGGCCGATCGCGGCCAGATGCGATTGCGGGTCACCGGCAGCGAGGCCGGGACACTGCACATGGTGACGGTGATCGAGCATCGGGTTGTGCCAGCCATCGATGACCGCGACCGGATAGCGGCCGTCAGGATCGGCGGTCGGCAGGCGCAGCGGGCGACGGCCGTCGAGGCCGTGTCGATCCACCAGCCGTGCTACGGCTTCCTCACGGGTCAGCAGGGTGTCCATGATCGGGCTCCTTTCCAGGGGTGGTTCGAGGTCAGGGGAGAGGCGGCGAGGTCAGGAGGTGTTGATGCGGCCGTAGGTGCGCCACTGCGGGTCGATGTCGTCGAGGGAGTCCATCACCCAGGACTGTCGGCCAGCGCGGGCGATGTGGCGGCGGACCACCAGCCATCGCCCGAGTCGCACACCGTCGTCGGTGGTCCACGCTGTCGGCACATCGAGGCTGCCCCACTGGCGGCGGTAGTCGCGGGCCGCAGCGAGGTAGCGGCGGCTGTGCAACACGCCAGCGGTGCGGAGCGCGGCGAGCGTGACGCCACGCTCCGCGGCGACCTCGGCCAGCCATGTGTGACCAAAGTCGCCGAGCGCGGCGCCCAGGCCCGACCAACCGAGCCCCAACTCCTGCGCCCACCGGGCGGCCTCGGCGAGGTCGGCGAACCCCGCGTCGGCGATCGCCGCGTCCAGACGCTCCCGCGCCGAGCGGCGTTTGCTAACCGACACCCGATCAGCGCTGACCTGCCGGCGCGGTGTGTCGGGGAACCCCGCCGCCCGTTGGGCACGCGCAGCGTGCCCGTCGAGGGCGGCCATCACCGTCGGATCGTTGTCGCGGCGCCATACCCCGATCTCGCGGCGCAGTCGTTGAGACGCAGCGGAAGTCAACGGTTGGGTGCGGGGCAGGCCGTGCCGCTGCCGGTACTCCTGGGTCGACAACTCGTGAGCACGGGCCAGATGTGAGGCCAGTGCTCGAAACCACCGGCCACACTCATGGCACTGCACGCGCTCACCGTCATCAGCGAGAAACCCCGCGCCCGACTGCATCTCAGTCGACATACCATTGCCCGGCTTGCTGATCCCATCGGATGGTGGACCCGTCGGTCAACACGACGACGTCGCTGCGAGAATCCGGGTCGGCGGCCTCGGTGGCCTCCGGATCGTAGGCGTCGAGCCCGTAGATGAGGTCCTGCCAAATATTGTCGACCGGCCCGTCAGAGCCGTCGGCGGAATGGCTGGTCTGGTAGGCGTTGAGCTGATCGGCGATCTCCTGCGGGGTCGGGGGGATACGGTGAGCGAACCGCCGATACGCGTTCTGCCGGGCCAAGCCCAGAGCCTCACCGATGTATTCCCAACTGCGGCCGTCTTTTCGGGCGGCGATCACCGCGTTCAGCAGCATTTCGTCGCTCTGCGCGGTCAACCGCTCGCTGGTGGCCAACGCGAACACCAACCGGTCGTGATGGCGGCCCTTGCTGTAGTAGCGGCCCGCCTGAGCGAGCACGGCGACCGCGTCGAGCGCCTCGGCTTCGGTCGGCGGCTGCACCATCGCCCGGCGCCGCTCAAAAGCGTCCGCGGGCGCGGGATTACGTTTCACAGCTAGGGCATCCTCGAGATTGCAGTACGCCTCATACAGGCCCTCGTCCTCCAGGACCGGGCGGCCGTCGTCATCCCAGCGCCTGAAGGTATCCCACGCCAGATCGCGCGCAGCCTCCTCCACAGAGGCCAGCAGCCCGCATTCGCGGACGACCTGCTCGAACACCGGCGTGTTCGGGTGGAAAAAATCGCCATGGCGAAGCTCGTTTTGAACGCCGTCATAGTTCTCGTAGTCCTTGGGTACCAAACGCTTTCGATCTGTCATCATAGTGATGACACTACCACGTCATCACTATGATGACAAGGGGTTGGCTCGGCACGTACGCCGGAGTGATCGAAATCCTCAACCGAAATCCTCAACGCCAAACTCTGCCCCATCAAAGCTAGGCTGATCCTGCCGGAACTTCGCCTTACCGAATATCAACTCCCGTTGGCCGCGAAACCGCGCGGCGTCGAACGACACCTGCGCGCTGCGGAACTCCGCCCCGTCGAACGACGTCATCGCGCTGCGGAACTCCGCCCCGTCGAACGACGTGAACCTGCCGTAAAATCTCGCCTCGTGGAACTCTGTATGCCCGCAGTGAAACTCCGCCCTTAGAAACGATGTCTTCTCGCCGCGAAACTCAGCCCCGATGAAGATCGCTTCGTCGCTGTGAAACTTCGCCCCGTCGAACGACGTCATCGCGCTGCGGAACTGCGCCAGATAGAAGGATGTCGCCTCGCCATAGCATTGCACATGGTCGAACACTGTCGCCTCCTCGCTGCGGAACTGCGCCTGAGTAAATGAGGTCACATCGCCGTGAAACTGCGCGTCGTAGAACGTGGTGTAAATGCCGTGGAACTGAGTCTTATAGAACGACGTCGCCCCGCCGCAAAACCGCGACCCGTGAAACGATGTCTTCTCGCCGCGAAACTTCGCCCCGTCGAACGACGTCGTCGCGCCGTGAAACTGGCAGTCGGTGAAGTCAGCGTCGTGCAGGTGTGCTGCGGTGAAGTCGTAGTCGAGGTGTGTCCACGGGTGGGTGTGCTCGGGGTGCAGGTGCGTGGTGATGGTGCGCAGGATGGTGTTGCGGACTTCGCGGTCGTCGGGTTTGTAGTGGTGGGTTTGTTCTCGGGTGCTGCCGTCGACGTGGTTGCGGGTGATGGTCTCGTGGGTGAGTGAGGAGTCGTCGCGGCTGGTTTCGGGTAGTCGGAGGTAGGCGCACAGGACGTTGACGCAGGCTTGGGCCTGGGGGTGACGTAAACCTGTGGTGAGGTGGTCGGGGTGTTTCTTTTCGTGTCGGTGCTTGTGTTGGGGGGTGGCGATCCAGTCGTTGGTGAGCGCTTCGAGGGCGGCGACGCCGGCGATGCGGACGGCGGGGTTGTCGTCGGCGAGCTGGGTGGCGGCGGTGGTGAACCGCTCCTGGCGGTTGCTGGTCTGCCAGTGCTTTTCGAGTTGGCGCCGGGTGAGGTAAGCGACCCAGAACGCGATCGCGGCCGCGATGATCGCGGCGACACCAGCAAAGAGCGTGGCCCACGGTTGCGTGAGGAACGCGTCCGAGGTCGGCGGGGTCACAAAATTGGTTACCGGAGCATCCGGTGTCGGCGGCAGGTCGTCAGCCAGAATCATGTGCCGATTATCGACTACGCAGGCCGCTTCGGGGGCGGTCACTTCCCGTCAGATGTACACCACCGCAGTGTAATCCGATCAGACGACAGACCGGTGGGTGATCCGGGGGGCGAGTCGGTCAGTCGAGATACTCGAGTTCCTCGGCCGCGAACACACCCCGGTCGCCGTCATCGAGGTCGACAGCGATCAGGGGTGAGAGTTCTCCCGCGACCTTGCCCCAACGGTCGGTACCGACGATCCGCACGCGGTCCCCTGGGCGATAGGCCATGGGCTCAGGGTACGACCGTGAGCGCCGCACCCTTTTCGTTCGTATGGTGTGCGGGTGACTGATTCCCCACCCAGCGATCCTGGTCCGGCGGCAGACCCAGCAGCGGAGGAACCCAACGAGGTTGCGCCGGTCCGGACTCGGTGGTGGGAGTTTCGGTGGCCGAGAACGAAGTGGATCGTCACCGGCGGTGTCACTATTGTGAGCGTCGTCTACGTTGGTCCGCTAGCGGTGTACGGATTGTTGGTGCTCCTCGGGGTCGTGGACCCAGCGCAGTGGGGCGAGTTCTTCAAGACAGCTGCCACCCCGTATGGCACGGTGACCGCCGGCGTCGCAGCCCTCGGCGCCGCAGGAATCGCCCTGCACAACGGCACCAAACAGCGAGAGTCCGAACGCGCGAGAGCCGACGATGAGCTCGAGATCGAACGCCGGAAGCTGGAAACCACGTGGGCCGACTCTGACCGCGCGCACGAGGCCGGTGTGGTGCGTGATCTGCGAGCCCGATTCACCACAGCCACAGTGAACCGTCCTGGACTGGGTGGAGACCTGGTTTATGCCACCTCCGTCTCAGAGG
>NZ_JARJDD010000028.1:0-75236 GCF_029269935.1 Gordonia sp. N1V | reverse complement strand
CACAAGTGAGCAGATTCGATGAGCATCACTGAGCACTTTCGATGAGCCTCGTCACCACAGAAGCGCCCCATAGAACATGCGATGCTGGTCGTCGGGAAGCCCTGGCAGAACTCGTCCGGTTCGCGCGCGGCTGGCGGAGAACCCTTCGTAGTTCTCAGCCAGCTCAGCACCCTGTCCTTGAGGGCCTGTGACAGTACCGTAGCCAGCCGCGAACTGCGGCACAGCATCACAGAGGCTGTTATGCAAGGCGGGGCAGTGATAGCACTCGCTAAAGTTCTCCCATAGCAGTTTCCAGTTTGCCCTGACGGAGCCGTAGTCCACTTTCCGAGCAAGGCCCAGAGTTTCAATGGAATACTGATCCAGCGGATTGGGCCCGTCGCCGAATCGCATCGCGAAGAGAAGGTCCAGATGGCAACTGAGGGGATCGCACTCAGGGTCCAGATTAATCCAGACAAAACCCATTGCCGTGTCGACTCTCACTACAGGTAGGCGTCTCTCCTTGGGATCGGATTCGAATGTGTCCCGCGACGGAACCCCTAGTACAGAGCCGTCGAGACGATAGCTCCAACCGTGATACGGGCACCGGAGAACCTTCCCTGTGTTACCCCCATCGGCGGTACAAATCTCAGCACCACGGTGTTGGCAAATATTCGCCATCCCGTGGAGGCGACCGTCGCGATCACGGATGACCACGATGTTCTCCCCGAAAATGCGGAACCTCTTGAAGTCGCCGGCCTTCTCCCATTCAGAGGCGTGTCCGATAATCCACCAGGATCGCTTGTGTATCGCCTTCAGCTCGTCCGAGTAGTAAGCCTCCGAGCTGTATTTGTCACCTGGCAAAGCATATTCCGATGACATGACTGTCATGCAGTTCCCCTAGTCGTTGCTTGAGCTAAGACTTCCTACAGTCAACGAATAGCAGGGCAAATAAAGGCCAGGAAAGTAGTGGACCGAAAGGATACTGCGGACCGCAAGGATACCTATTGAGGATAACCGCCTTCCCCTATGCCAAAATTCACTCTGAGTTAGACTTGGGCTTGTCTACATCAGGGCCACTCAGGTCCGACAACACCCTCCACGACTCAGTCGAAATCAGCCATGACAGCGTCGACTAACTTCTAGGGGCACGCGGCCCCACCTACGTATTCAAAAGCGAACTCTGGTTCCATTCAGTTAGGGTGCACTGATTAGCGTGCTGTTCCAGGGCGAGGAGTGCGCCACACTCGTATGGCGATTTCGCGCTTGAAGCGCATTGATTCCCGGGATTTTTACCCAGAGCGGTTCTGTGGTGAAAACCGCCCTGCCGGGGGATATTGTGATCACCGCGGCGCGGCCTTGCGCCTCGCAGACTTCGCCTGCGGCTAATTGACCATCCCGCGCAACTCGTCGGGCGTCTTCCACTCCTTACCGTGATGGATCATCACATGGCAGTTGGCGCACAGCAGGACCAGGTCATCGAGCGTCGTCGTCACTTGCCCGGAGACATGAAGGGGAAGGACGTGATGCACCTGGATGTAGCCCTCCCCATGCTCTCCGTAAGACGTCTGAAAGTCGAAGCTGCAGACCTCGCAGGCGATCGGGCGGCCGGCCGCCACGACCGACTTCAGCTTCCGGTCGCGTAGAGCGCGGTCACGCTCGCGCGCAATCACCACCCGCCGGATGAGCCGCCCCTCAATCGCGGTGGCAATCCCCGCGTCTGGCGCCTCGATTGCGCTGGTGCCGTCCCGGTTCTGGTCATCTCGAACCAGGTCTGGAGAGTCGCGGAGCAACCGTGCCAGCTCCAACATCTTTTCCAGCTCGTCAACAAGTGCACGGGCCATCTGCGCCGTCAGCTTGCCTCCCCGGGTCGCTGCCCCCGAGTAGCTCGGACGCGAGGTTCGGAGATCCTCGAGCTTGTGCTGCACGCTGCCGGGGCTGCGGAACGTCGGCGAGAGCGCCATCTCAGGGTTGCGGTCCCGGAGGAATCGAGACAGCTCGATTACCGGCTTCTCGTGGGCGCGCAATGTGCGGTCCCAGCCAGCGGACAGCAGCAATCCTCCAGCCAGCACGAGCTCCGGCCAGGTCCAATCTGCAACTCCCGTCACAGGAAACCCCAGTCGCCGCAGAACCTCAGCGACGTGCGCGCCGCCAGTGAAGTCGCCTGACCGCAGATACTCACCCGTGGCGACGCCGTGTGCGACGCCGACAATCGCTTTGGAGTCGTAGGCATGCCCGTCGTGAATCAGGAAGTACTCGCGCGCCTCCTTGAAGCCGTAGCGCTCCAAGAAGGCATCGCGTCCTATCTGGTCACACGCGTCGATGGCGGCGCGCACGCTATCCCGCGTAAGAGCGTCGAAGTTTGGCACCACGTCACCGTATTTTGCACCACTGACAATGACGGCCAAGTGCGCTACAGATCGTTCAGATCAATGCCGAATTTCTCGTCTCCAACGATCTGGGCAAAGGTCAAACCCGTCTGTAGCTTCCGTATGACACTGGCTGCATTCGCACTGGTCACAACACCGCGACACATGCCGTCGGGCAGGTACAACTCGAGGGCAGGGTTGCCGTCACGAGTGACTCGACGGACGCCGAGTGTTATGGCTCCATCCTTGTCCGTCATCCACTCGATACCGGCTGGCAGATCGCATGGCTCGCGTGCGTGTCCGCTCATCAATGCTTGAGCACGGCCTCGATGAGCGGCAGCAACGCCTCAAGCGAGCTGTCCTCGGTGGCCTCGAACGCGAGCGCGTCCTGCCACTCATTGCTGTCGTAGAGTCCGACTCCCCAGCCATGATGCGTGTCACGCTCCCACGACAGGCTGTCCTCGAAGTCGGTGATCAGTAGCGAGGTACCGTTCTCGAGCGCTGCCTCGATAGCCGCGCACATGCCGCCGGTCTGGGTGAACTGGGCGTCAATGCCCGCGGTCTTGAGCAGGTCCAGCACGTCGCGATACTCTTCAGCCCCAGCAGCGAGTGCCCGGTTGTACTGCTCACGGTCGAAAGCAGGTGTCATGGGGTTTGAGGGTAGGCGGTCCATCGGGGCGCGGCCTCGCTACGGCTGTGGTTTCAGCGTGGTCTGGGAGGACGACGCCAGCTGGGTGATCCAGCGTTCGTGGCGATCGAGGCGCTGGTCGAGCGTAGTCAGCTCGCCGGCGACTGCATCCTGGATGCCATCGAGCTTCAGATCTATGTCGTCGAGACGTTCTGTGTTTTCGGTCCGAAATGTTGTGAATTCATTGCGTAGGTCGCCCAATCCGGTTCGCAGCGCCGCTTGGCCCTCCTCGAGCTTGCTCACTCGACCAGACAATTCGTTGACGCCTATCTCCAAACGATCGATGCGCTTATCCGTCGCATCGAACCGCTGGTCGACACGCGTAAATCCTGTTTGCATATACTTGAACATTTGCTTCATCTGCGTATCGAGCTGGGAGAATTGATCGTCGTTCATATACTTCTATTATATATCGATAAGCGAGCGATTCAAGAGCGGAAATGGTTAATCAGAGGAGGCGTAGTGACCCCGCAGGCGTACTCCGTTCATGACATGCTGTAGCGACTACACCGACGATTGAGGGACCATGCCTGAGCAGCGTCGTTTCGAACGTACGTCGCCAGCTCCTACTACCGGTGGATCGCGCTTCGAACGTGGGCAACGCGTACGGCTGGTCGGCACCGAGCAATGGGGCAGAGTTTCTGGCGGCATGGGCGATCTGGTGGCAGTGGACTTCCCTGATGGCGATCGGCAGCTCGTGTCGCCCGAGATGATTGAGTACCTGGACTGAACGTTTCAATAGAGTCGGCACGTCGCAGATGGCCCCTCGGGCTGAACATCCGAGTGCTGGCTACGGGCGGTAATCTTCGAATTCCCACTTCCCTAGACGGGCAAGCTTCTCGGCCACTTCAGTCCAGTCTTTCCCCTCGACACTGCTGACATATTCGTCAATGAACTTGTACGCAGCCGGGAGATCCAGCCGCCCTTGCAAGAGAGTGTGTCGGCCAAGCCGCGGAACGCCAGCCTCAAGCTCCGGCTTCAGCGAGTCGGGAGTGCACACCAGGATATCGAAAGACTCCTCACCAGGTTGACCGAGGGGGCCGCAGAGAATCCGCACTGAAACGGCATCATTACTGGGGTCTTGCGACTGATAAGTAGCGACGTCAACGTCCGTGCTATACCAACTCTTTATCTCAGCTTTCACTCGTCAATCTCCGTCCACATCGAGATGCGCATTTCCCTGCCACTGCGAGCTCATACTTCCGTCCGGTGCCTTAGGTCCGCGCCACTCGTAGTTGGACTGCCACTTTCCGAGATTCGGCTTATATGACGGCGGCCTCCACTGGCGAAGCCCGTCTGCGCTAACCCATGCTTTGCCGTCACTAGATAGTCTAGCTCCTGGGCCTACCCAAGCTTGCCCCAGCGCCGACGCCTGCTCGGGCGTATACGAACCGTTTCCGATTCCAAAGTTGCCCTTACCGTTCGCAGCATCCCGCAACAATCCAGACAGTTCGGGCCAATCAGCCGTGGGCTGGGTTTGAGCTGGTAGTGAGCCTGCTGTTTGGCCAAATCCAGATCCCCCGGGCTTCACCTGGCCTGGTGTCTCATTCGACGCAAGGTCTTGTAGCCCGTCAAGAACCGCGGCTTTGAGTCCCGGGGGCATCGCAGGCCAGATTCCGACCGCTGCAGTAGCGACGTCGTAGCCGAGGGGACGCTCAAGCGCCTGCCCAGGATCAAGATGCGATTCGCTAACGAGGTTCCCGTTGTGGTCGTAGATGTAGTAGTTCCCGTTTTGACGGATGTAGGTTCGACCGTCAGCAAGTTCGCCGGTCGCGATCGTGACATCCTTACCGTCTTGTGATCCATTCCAGAACGTCTCGCCGGTGGTCGGGTCATAGCCACTCTGCACCCATCCGTTGCCGTTGCCGTCGACGAAGGCGGGTTTACCAGATGCGCTGACGGCTTGCCCGTCTCCGTCTTGGTAAATCAGCTGACCGTCGGGTCCCGGGTGAGCAGAGGTGGCGGTGTGTTCTGTGCTCGAGCCATCCGGGTTGTTCTGTGTCCACACGTATTGGGGTCCGCCGTCTGACCCGGCTTGCACGTTGACGCCGTCGAGATCCTGCCCACCGAGGTTGTTCTGAACCCAATCGCCATAGGAGCGTTCCTGACCAGGGGCAGGCTGCAAGCCTTGGGTGGGACCGCGTGGCGCTACTTCTTCCGGCTCGCCCCACGGGACGAGCAAAGACCGAAGCCCTGAGTCCTCATCAGACCCACCGCCGCCAGCGCCGGTCGGCTCCTCTGGTCCTGCCGGCGTGGTCGACGGCACCACAGCCGGCACCTGATCTGATGGAGAACCAGTCGGAGAGTCGACGGTGGGCGACGGAGACGGACTGGGAACCACAGGCGTACCTGGGGTGGGTGTCGCCTGCGGTAGCGAACCAGTCGTCGCTGCAGCACTCGGCGCAGTTGGCGTCGCGGACCCGGAAGTAGGACTTGCCGTCGGGGATGCAGACGAGGCGGCCGTTCCAAACTCCTGGTTGTAAGCCGCCATTGACGCCTCATCCGCCTGGCGTGCCGCAGCAGGACTACCTTCGGTCGGATCAGCAATGATCGGATACAGCGCGTTCGGCGCGGGTTCGACGTGCTGGACCAAGTCACCATTCTCATCAACGGTGTACCACGTTTTCTGTGGCCGCCCGGCAGCATCAAACGCCCATGGCTTCGCGATCTGACGCACAGGTTTTCCGGTGGCGTCGTAGACGGTCGCTGACCCGTCCGGATTCACCCCAATGTGCCCACCCGGTGGGACGTCCTCGTGGAACACATAGCTTTTCGGGCTGGTTGGATCGTTGATCAACACCAACTGCGACGGACCCACCGTCGCCCGCTCTGATCCGCCACGCCGCAACAGTGACCAACTCCGCAGCCCGCCAGACGACGACCGCCCGCCGAGGGCTGCGCGTCGTACCCGCGGATTCGCCGCAGCGAACGCCGCAGCTCCCGCCACCACCCACGCCGCCAGCGGAATCTCCGGCTGCTTCGACCCGGAATCCAACGCGTGAGGCGTCTTGCTTGGCTGTGGGTTCGCAGTGGTCGCACCCGGTACCGTCGTCACCACCGGAGCAGCAGTGGAGGGCACCACCGGTATCTGCCCGGTGGTGTCGCCTGGTGGTACCGGTTGCGGCGCTGACTGCCCGGAGCCGCCACCATTCGGGCTCGTTGGCTGCGCCCCACCGTTCCCACCACTGCCTGCTGCTGATGATTGCGGGGCAGCTTGTCCGGGGACGGTCACGATCGGTGTGCCATTACCTTCGCCCGGGCCGGGCCCGATATTGCTACCCACCTGCGGACCACCCGACCCCGCACCATTGCCCCCTGTCGTGGGTGCCGGGGTGTTCGTGGTCGGCTGGAACGTATTCGTAGGAACCGAAATGCACGGCCAGTTCGAGCCGTACTGTGCGCGCATCTGATCACACAACGCATCCGCATGCGCCGGAGCAGGATCACTCCCAAGTGCGGCGACCGTGACCCCGCCGCCAATAGCCAGCACCGCGGCAGCCAGCAGCCCGGCACCGAGACGGCGGCGCGGCACCCGGTGACGCCCACGACGAGGCTTCACCGTCACCGACTCTTCCAAGTGATGCATGTGTCGCTGACTGGGTGTCATTTGGTTTTGCCCCACATCAGGGCACCCAGGATGGCGTCCGCACCCGCCCAGAACCAGCGTCCGGCGATCGACATCACCAGAAAGAACACCAGGAACACCGGGATCACACCCCACCGATCCGACCACTGACCGAGATTCGACAGGTTCGCTGCCGCGAGCACCAGTAACACGCAGCCAACGAGGAACAGCACCACCTTCAGCACCGGCACACCCCCGCCACCTGCTGCGTTGTCGGGTTCTCTCTCGGCGGCGTTTCCAGCGGATGAGCGACCCGCAGTCTCGGATGCGGTGGGAAGTTCGGTGGTCACGGCATCGGCATCGAGGCGATGCGCGCCACCCGGAACGGACGAGGCACGAGCAGTCATGGAGTCACGATCCTTCATGAGACAAATCTGGACGCTTGTAGTTGACGGGGACGCTGTCGAACGCACTGACCGATCACACATGGTCACGGCCAGTCCAATTGGTCAGAGATAGTGCGGTTTGCCGTACACGTTGATCGTGTTGTCGTTCAACGCCGTTGACACACTCACGGTCACGTAGGCCCGTAGTGCGACCGGCCCCAAACAGCCGTCGACCTTCACATGCACGCCGTCGACAGTGATCCCGGCTTTGCCGGTCTGCATCTTCTTCGACCCGAACGGGATGTCGGCGATCGTGCCCGGCCGCAACGTCGTCGCAATGTTCGGGGTCACCGTCGCACCAATCACCACCGCCGGCGGATAAGAAATATTCATCTGCGCCGAAGGCCCACCCGAGATCCCGACGGTGGCACCCGAAGTGACATCGGTGTTGCAGCCGATCTGAAACCCGGCCGCGACGGTGCCCGCCTGCACCGGCACCGAACCGGTCCCAGCGATCACACCCTCACCTTTCAGGCTCAGAAATCCTTCTCTCGTCCACGGCGATTGGTTAAGGGGTGGTACCGACCGCACCTGCTCGTGGGACTTGATCGCCGAGACAACCCACCCGTCATCCGTGCGTTTGGTCGTCTGCTGATCAGCGAACGACGAGGGTGCCGCAGCCGACATACCCATCCCGATCACCGACGCAGCCACCGCCAGCGCCGCACACACGCCCGTCAGCACTCCACGGCGCGCTGTCGTCCTTGACCGACCCCGCACCCGCCTGCCATCGCTCACTACGACGCCACCCCTCACACCCATCAGTGCACCGCTATGGATGCGCGATGCCAGATTCTGAACAGTTCGCGGATATGCAACCACGACTCACAGGATTCGGCAACCTAAAGACCGGAATCGCTTTCATCTATTCCGCAACCGCGCTGGTAGAAGCGGTAAACGAGAATTCCGGACCGGAAAAGATCCCCAGAAACGGGGACCGCGGAAACATTTCGAGAATGCACATCAAGATCTCGTAGTGAAGGGCACGGCACGATCCGATCCAGGACAGAGCATGCCGACAACATCTTCGGCGCGGACAAGCCCGACGCTCACCGGCTGCTCTCCTGGCCGGGGAGACCTGTGCGCTCGTGAACACGCTCCACCCGGCTGGAACACTTACCGGAAGGTTCGCCAACCTCACGTTCCGATGGACTACTCTGCATCGCGTGGCACGAGTTGAACTGACAACCTTCATCGACGATCTCGACGGAACCCTGCTCGAGATCGACGACGTTCATTCCGTCGACTGGTCCTGGAATGGCGTCGCTTACCGGCTTGACGTCTCCAGTGGGAACCTCGACAAGATCGAGAAGGGCACCATCCCGCTGACCACACTTCTCGGGCGCTCCACCCGCGCGGGCATACGCCTTCGAACGAGAACGTCATCACGCGTCCGTAAGACACCGAAGTCCGGGGCGAACAGTCGCACGGTGACGACGACTACGGCCGCACAGATCCGCGAGTGGGCGACCACACACGGTTACGACGTGTCCGCACGCGGAAGAATCACGAACGCCGTGCACGAGGCCTACACGGCTGCCGGTCACTAACCGGACCTACTTCGCGGGCGACGACTCGCATACGAAGGTGGTGACGCCGCCCGCATCAAGGCATGGGCGTCGCGAAGCCCGGGAGGATTCTGGTCCGTGTCACCGCAACGGGGTTGGTTACTCACCTGAATGGGCGCAACCTGGTCAGATTGATCCCTTTCGCAAGCTTAATCACCCAGGTCATTGCCTATACTTCATTCACGACACAAAATCGCCGCGAAAGATCGAGGCTAATGCCGATCCGCCGCCTGTAGTGACACCAGACAGCGGCGCGTCAACTATTCTGCATCACCCCGATGAAACCACAGCAAACGCACTGCAATCAAGATCCTGCACGCGGGGGAACATTTTAAATTCTCTCTCCATATAGACTGAAGTATCCGATCACGTTCTCGATGTCGATCTGCGGCATTGACGATATCTGCACAACTTGTGTTACACCGTCGTCGGACGTAACTAGATCGTGAGTCAAACCGTCAGAGAGATATTCACTTCCCGGAAAGTCTTCATATATAAGAACGTATTCGCGCCCATTCTTGTCGTCGAAATAGTGAGCCCACGTATCTAGACCCACTTTCCCATGAGATTTCCATCTCAGATTAGAAGCATCAACTGAACCCCGGTAAAATGAGAGTACAACTGCTTCAAAGTAGCTTTCTAGGTCAGGATTTTCCATTCATATAAGTATACTACATTTCGAAGAATTCAATTCTCAGAACTAGCGAAGTTCATCCGAAATGAAATCGAATGGAGACTCTCGATGTGCGACCGCGTGATGATGACCTGGGCCAAATGGGCCGTTCGGACCATAGTAAATATCGATCTTATCCCGACCCTCTCGATTGATGTTCGATTCGACATACGCATCGTAGCCTCGGAACCTGCATCGGAAACCGAAGTCACCACCCGATGATGCCTCCTTGCCAACGATATCTGCGTAGGCCTGCTGGTTATCAGTAAAGTTGTGAGTACCGTGCGGGTCAAATGGGTCTCGCTTGTATGTCACATTTCCATCGCGGTCCACCGCGTAGTGCCCATGACCTGGCCCATTCGGCTCACCAATTCCGCCGAAGTAGATATTCGCAGATCCATCTGGCTTCTGCGATACCCAGACATTGTCGATATATCGGCCAGGGACCCCTGCGCGCTCAGCAAGGGACCGTCTATAAGCGTTTCGCTTCTTGCTCTCTGACTTCACGTATTCGAGTCGCGCGCGAAATTCTTTCGCCGCCGTCTCATGGTGTGCTTTCGCTCGTGTAAATGCGTTTTGCGCACTCTCATGGTCGGATTTGGCGGACGTGAATGCGAATTTGCACGACTCGAATTCCTGCTTCGCCCTGTCAAATGTCGGCTTCTGTGATTCATGGCGAGAACGTGCCGATCGAATCTCTTCAACTAGCCTTCGCCGTTCGGCCACACACCGCTGGGATTCTTCTTTGTGTTGGCGCCCCTCAGCAGCATAACTACTCGCGGAGGCACCGTCACGGCGCTCGTAGGCCGCGGACGAAGCATCGTACGCACGCTTCATACTGTGATATGCGTTCTCTTGTTGCGTATTAAGTGAGTCGATTCTCGGACCGTTCAAGCTCCGAACACTTTGATAATGATCCCAAGTTCGATCTTGTTCAGACCGAGCACGCTCAAAGCTCTCATACGCACGATTCATAGCGTCACGAGCTGACGACCGTCGCTGCCACGCCGACTGCTGCCGCTCATATGCATCTTGTTTGCGTTGGAAAGCAAGGTCTTGAGCTACCTTCAAACGATCAAGCTCGGCATCTTTCGCCATCTCGGTAATCTACATGTACCGCGCTCGATCGGCTAGTCGAAACCACAGCAACCGAATAGCCGATTCTCAAGACGTCTGCCTGCGCCGACCAGTCCAAGCTAACGATCCAGAGTTGCAAGGGCCTCTCCGGAGACATTACCCGCACACTCTACCTGTACCTTCTGTGCGTTCTCGTCGATCACGCCCATTTGGTGACGCGCGCCCGTGGCCCGTAGCGGCCGCCCGTATCGCGAGCGTTGTCAATGTCGTTCACCTTCGACGCATCCCAGCTGAGATTGCAAGACCGAACGAAATGCCTGAGTCCACGGAGCTCATCACTCTGAAAGTGGGACTGCGTCAGCCTCCGGCAGTATGGCACAGCTTCGAATGATTTCTCGGGCACTGCGTCACGCCGGGTCGTCGAGCAGTTCTCGTGGGTCAACCTCCAGGAAATCGGCAAACCGCTCCAAGCTCCGCAGCGACAGGTTCCGCTCGCCACGCTCCACACTGCCCATGTAGGTGCGGTGTACGCCCATGCGGTCGGCGAAGTCCTCCTGGCTGTAGCCACGTTCCAGCCGATACCGGCGCAGATTGCGCCCCACGACCTTCTGCAGCTCGCCTTCCATAACGAGCAGTTACGTTTCCGGTCCGCTACTTGAAGGTCTACAGACTTATAAGTAGCGTCGATGCTCCCAGCGGTTGCGGGAGGAGCGGGAGACGGTCATGCCGGTGTCACTGCGCGCCCTCTCAGAGCATCACATCCCGACGATCCTGGAAGCCTGCGCGGACTGGGAGGAGCTGGCGCAACACGGCCCGCCCTATTGGCGGCCGCGGAGCCCGGCGGAGCTCCGGCGCAAGATCGATGCGACGTCTGGGCCGGCGCCAGCCACCGAGTACAACTTCGTCCTTAGCACCGAAGACGGGCGCCTGGTCGGCGAATGCTCGCTGCACGCCATCGACTGGCGCAGTCGCGTGGCCCAAGTGGGCATCTGCGTGTGGTCGCCGGAGGATCGCGCACAGGGCCACGGACGGGGCGGAGTGCAGTCCATGGTCGAGTGGGGCTTCGACCATCTTGGGCTGCACCGACTCGAGGCCTGGATCGTCGACGGCAACGGCCCGTCCCAGCGTCTGTTCACCCAACTGGGGTTCACGTATGAGGCGACTCTCCGTCACCGATATCTACACGCGGGCGTCTACCGCAATGTTGCTCTGTATACCCTCATTGCCGATGACAGCCAGTCAACTTGCACCTAGGCGTTGACCTGCGGTTTTGCTACAATAGCCATAAGCAATGGCACAACAAGACTCGCAATCACTGGCTTCCGATCTCCTCAAAACGAGAACCATTCTGGTTGCCGTCTTGTTCACCCTCGTTGGTTGGGTTCTCACGATCATTGACGGTTCGATCAACGGCGTTGACCTCGGGATGTGGAACTGGCTCCACGGCGCAGCACTGGGCGAGGTTGGCGGCACGTTCCTCGCGGCCGGCGTGATCGGCAGCATCATGGACTACAGCGCTCGCCGGGCACAAACTGCGTCGGCCGTCGCCCAGTATGCGGAAGTGAACCGCCAGCAGATTCCCGAGATCCGCGACGCGGTGCTTGAAGCCTTCGCGATCAAGCCGGATGATCTGAAGCGAGTGGCCACGCCCGAGTTGCTTGATGACATTGCCGCCAACGCCATGAGCCTCCGTCTCGGCGACGAACAATTCGCCCGCGAGATCTACTCCGAGATCCGCGACCAGGCCATCCGCGCGGCGGAGCGGTGGCAAGACGTCGAAGTCCGAATCCGCCTCTCTGATGCATCAGAGCAGAGTGCAGCAGGCACTCCCCTGTTCGATGTGGTCGTGGAATGGGAGTACACCACCGTCCCCTCCGCGCGCGTGCGGAGGTTCGCCTGCGTCTCCGACCGCGACGAATACAACGACCTGCTCCTCGACGTCCCCGCCACCTCGCCATGGTTCATGAAACCTCGCCCTGGAATGGACGCGTCGAGCCGCGAGAGCTACGAACTACTCGAGCTGACAGTCGATGGTGCGCCGCAGCAAATCACCCGCAGCACGCGCAAGACCGGCCAGACCTACACCGTTCGGCTCTCCCCAGCCGCCACCAGCAGGGAACCTGTCCGCATACGGCAGGTCTTCAGAACCGTGACCCCACAGTGGGGCCACCGCCTGTTCTTCGAACTCCCGCAACCAGGGCGAAATATGGGCCTCACCATGGACTACACCGCTACCTCAATCGCAGACATGCGGGTCAGCGACACCGTCGGCACCGCCAAGCCAGCTCAGATCACGCGCAGCCCGGAAGCGGTCGCCGGCAAGGTCATCGAGGTGGAGACCCGCGGCTGGCTGATGCCACGCAGTGGGTTCGCCTTCACCTGGACGCTCCAAGAAGAACTGCCCCGCAGCGACGAACGCTCCGAGGCAGCCTGATCAGACAGATCTCTACTCGCCGCCGCCCATGAGCGTCTCCCTTCTCGCGATGTGGGTTGATGCTACTTATAGGTACCCTACCTTAAGTGTTTCGGTACTCCAAGGTTGAAACTACGGGCAGAAGCAAGACCTCAGGCGTGTATCCGAACTGCGGCTCTGTTTGGCGTGAGTGCCATTTCGGTGGCAAGACATCTTCGAGGCATCTGATGCTTACTGATGAGCAGTGGGCGCGAATCCAACCGATAATTACCGTCAAATACCGGCAGGCCAGCAAGGCCGCTCGGTGTGGCGTGTCCTCCGTGAACCGGTCCGGTTGGTTCTAGTTCGAAACACGCTTTAGCTGAGTACGGAATCTTTGCACCAACCCTACTTTTGGCGCAGTTACGCACGTCGATTCACTAAACCTAGATCAGAAAAATGCTTGAAAAATATCTCCAATACTGATATACATGGATTATATATGGAAAAAAACTCGAGCCCCATTTCAAAATTAGAAATAACAGCCAAGGCGCTGGTCGACGAATGGCCACCTGAGTATGCTGACGTTAGCTTTAGAGAGTTCCTTGTAGAGATTGACCTGAACAATCTCCATGACTATAGGCTCGCAGCTCGCTGTCTTCAGCTTCTTCTACAGACCACTCGTGAACGAGGGCCACCGCCAGCCGTACAGACAGAGATTTTCTGTATTTGGTCAGTTGCCGTGCACCGCTACCTCGCCCATAAGCGATCCGAGGATCCATACGTACCTATACCTATGCCGAATTCAAGTAGCGAAGCATATGACGAGCATGTTCAGCGCCAGTGATTCCATTACTCCCCACTAAATCCTTAGTACGCGCTGCGACACTTCTCAACTCATCCATCTGATATTGTTCGGTCCTCCACATCGAAAGATACTCATCAGCGATATTAGAGCCGAACAAGCCAGGATCATCGCTATTTAGTGTAACGAGAACATCCTCATCGAGAAAGCTACGCAGCGGATGCGATGTATAATCCGAATATCCCCCCAGGCAAATATTTGAAGTTGGGCAAGATTCAATTGCCACTTCATGGTCTCTGAACTGCTGTAGCACAGCAGCGCGGAGACCGCTATATAGTTGATCGCATAAATGCGAGTACGCCGCACCGTCGGTCGTTGCCGAATCGTCGAACTGCGTCGTCACTAGCCGGCCATCATCCAAACGAATCGACCGACTGCCGTGAAACAGAGACGTACACAGTAGACCGGAAATCTGATCAGAGAACTCGGCAGCCACTCCGGCTTCTTCCCCAGGGCTTGCGATCGGCGTGAAGTCAGAAATCGAAGTCTCTGTCAGAGAGCTAACACCTGCAGAGACTAACGCTTCGATGGAAAACATTGAGCGATACCAGCCAACTAGCACGTCCGGCGCAAATCTATGCCCGAAAACCACTTCACCCAGCCGCCGAATCTCGCCGCGAAGTGACTCAATCACTCCAGCGTCGAACGAAACTGATGAATCAGTGACCAAAGTTAGCGCCCACAAGAGGTCCTTTAGCGCAGAGACCGAAGAGATGGGGCCTACATGCTCCACCCGATTAGCGCGCTCAGCGCACAGTGCCAACGCATGACCAACACGACCGACAACACCTGGCACTATTAGGCACTCTCCGACCCTCCTCAAACCCTCGAGTTTCCCGTAAAAAAACTCTCCCGCGTGAACACACTTCTTCTGCGATCTCTCTATGCCTGCGCGATCCAGAATCGCATCGAAGTACTGGAACGCGATAAGATAAATCCAGTTACTTCCGAACTTCTCATTTCCCGCCACATCAATAGAGCTGACAATGGGTTCAAACTCTGGGTGGGAGAGGATGAATTCAGCGAGCCCTCGAACTGCTCGGAGGGAGTTGAGCAGAGGATACCGGTAGGCGCTCAGTCCGTTCGATGTTGCATCGATCGAATCAATGTATGGATCAATTCTAACCAGACTCATTGGAACTTTTAGCTCAGGTATTCTTTCGGCCCGCTCAACAGAAAATTCAACATAACCCGTCAAATGGCAGTCGATATCAGATCGAATATCATCTATTATAGACGGGGCTTCCCAATCGATAGTCTTTCTAAGTTCAATCTTTCCGAGTCCGACACTACCCCCGCATAGAGCATCAAGCGTTCTCTTTACTCGGTCCGCCTCCGTAAGCTTGCGCCGTTCGCTACCGGGTTGTGTATGCAGCTTCCGTAGCTGAGATTGCAGTTTGAATCGTTCTCCGAACTCTTCAAGGTTATCGTTCATTGGACTAGTCAGGGCTGAGGAGATCAGACCCAGGCTTGCTACACACCCACGAACGAGTTCAACGAACCAAGCCTCAAGATCAGTGGAACGGTCCCGTACCGCTTCAACTCCTCGAACTATCGCCGGAAATCCTCCATTGTAACCAGATATCGAAAGCATCGAATAGCCCGAATCTAGATCGCTTTCGAAGGTGACGTTAGCAACGCTATCGGATTTATCAAGCATGAAATCATACAACCATGTCCAGTAACTACCAGCAAGGATATTCGATAGGGCGGTTCCGGACCCACCACGGATAGCCAATATATCGTCGTCTTTGACCACCAACGCGCATTCGATCACCGCACTGGCCAACGCCAAGCTGTTTAATACTCTATCCAAATGCCGCGATCTGCCATGTGCCCTCGATCCGTACCAGACGACAGGCTGGTCTTGTCCCTTTTGAGGTACGGGCTCAGATGCCGAGTAGCGCTTATTATCTATGTATAAGTCGATCGTTGCAGACAAGGGCGTAGCTCCTCCGGAATGCAGGTGCGCATCCGATAGCAACTCTCTGCCAAGTACAACATCTATCTCCGCGTAGGCATCATCGAATCTCTCGGATAGCTGGGGATAGATTGCCGACCATATCTCCACAGGCATGAAAGTCCGCATCAGGCGGACCATATCCGATCTTTCCGGCAAACTGGATAGATCGTAGTTCGTCTCAATTCTCCTGCAAATGTCTCTTACCGCGGAGTACCAATCCGATGTGTTTCTCCAATCCATTAGAGAATTGATCTGTTGCGGCAGACTCGAGACGCCATTCAGCAAATGCTCGTAACTCATCACGAAACTGAAAACTGGTCTCTGCCACTCGCGAATTGAGGGCCCAAGGAGAATGGATTCCGGGTTTGCAATCAAAGACGCTGCGAGTAACACACTCAAGTTTGAGGACAATGCGCGATTCGACCCTTTCGCTTTTAGGGTTCAGCGACCACCGAGAGGAGACGAACTCATCGCTCGCGAGCTTCTTTCTCCATGGCCTCGATTTCTCGGAGAATAGACGTTGACTGGTCATCTTTGGATACACGGCCTGCTGCTGCTGCCGTTGCGGCGCCCAAACGAACTATGCGACGCCGGTCCAATGCCTGAAGTTCGTGTTCATTCAACTGTCTGAACTCTTCTGCCGCGTTTTGATCGAATCTATCCAGCATGATGAGTGGAATGTCAATCCAAGTCTCTTTGATGAGATTGCTGATCCTGCTTGTCAAGCGCATAACGAGCATATAGTTTGCAGTTCGGGCCCTGTCGGCCGATTTCACGATTCTATCTCTGTGTTCTATGCAGCTTTCCACAAACCAATTCGGGTGAAGACCGTCTATACACGCCGACAACGTGTACTCCTCTACCCAATGTACGTAGTCAAGTGCCCTCGAACTCCCATGCTTCAATTGCTCCTTGTATACCGCCCCGATGCGATTCCAAACTTGGTCGCAGGCCTCTCGTAGCACATGTTCACGGCGGTCTTCTTCACTCGAAAAAAAATCCGCTATATAGGGATTTTCCATCGGCGCTGAATAGCGGCTGCTTTGAACTTCGGTGTGAATCCTGAACCATTCTAGGCTAGCAAGGGCTAGAATGAGCTCATTCCGATTGCTAGCGGAGGTACTGTCCAGCGTGTCAACAAAAGCATCCCATGCCCGGCGGACTTGATAGTAGTCAAAGAAGCTGTCCCAGGCAGGATGATGGAAGAACCGATCGTCGGCTCGCTCGCCATCGACGTACATACGAAAACAATGAGACCCTCTAATTCCTCCGCTTACAAGGTCAGATCCCGGGTTCTGAACGGTCAAGACCTTGTGACTATAGGCTAAATCGTTAACAAAGAGGACCGTCTGAAGTACGGCGTTGTCAAGCTGCTCCAAGGATGTTCCCGTGTTGTCGGGGAACTTCAAGAAAGAAGACAGATGCGACACATGTCTAATCTGGATATCTGCTTGTGATATTCGGTTGTCAGGTCTATGTACCGGAAGTAAGAACTCGACTGGATTGCCGAAATCGACCCACCTAGTACGTATGGAGGACAAGTCAACGTTCACTACTTCGTTACGATCAATCGCATCGAATACAATGAGCTCGTCAGGGGATTTTCGTGATTGGCCATTACCCAGACCATGTTGCAGTCCATGCTCGGCAAGTTCTTCGACTGCAGCCTGTGTAACCTCCCACTCATTCTTATCGATCAGTGAGGTCAGTTTATAGTAGAGTGTAGACAGATCCCGCGGATTTCCTGACAGGCAGTACGCGAACTCGGTCGGCTGGGCCTCTCCGCCACTGCGTAAATTGTATTGAAAGTAGTCAGCGAGTGTCGCAGGGGCGACGGAGGGGGCGCCCGGAATCGCGATCTGTCGAAGGATCTGGATAAGAGTGTCTTCTTCGTAGCCCACCTCAAGGGGGCGGAACTCGAGACGCTCTGTTAGACGCAGATCACGTACTCTCGTGGCATACCTTGGTGGTATCGACTTGGAAAACTGGCTCTGAACAATTCCGTGGACTCGCCTCAACGGGTCCAATTCCTCAAGTTGACTCTGTACTAGAGATGGGAACGCCGCAAGATAGTGTTCCGCCAAGCCGCGGAGCGCTTCCTCAGGATCCAGGCAGACAACTGCTTGAACGCGATCAGATTCGCAAAGAATTCGTAAGTCAAGCAGCACTCGATGAAGCAGATCCGGCGCCAAGTCTGCATCGTCGATCAAGACAACAATGCTCGTTCTCGTCGACCTCTCATCATGGTAACAAGCTGCGATCGCATCTGTGACAGCGGAGATGGCGCTTTTCCAATCCTCCGTGAAGTCCACGCTGTAAGAGCTAGACCTGACAAAGTCGTCCGCATAGAGCTCCACTGAAGCGCTCCGTTTGAGTCGAGCCGATCTGCTGTCGCGAGATGCGATTACACTCGCTCTTCGTAGGAGACGATGAAGAGTTGCCCCGATGGTCCGGCCAGTTTCGGAGCCGTCGTTAATTGGTGAATTTAGCACCTTAGGATAGGTGGCCTGCAGCTCATTAAAGAGGTTGGCGATCGTCTTTCCGAGGACGGTGTCATCAGGGGAGTAGTATTCGGGACGCGTGGCAGGAAGTACTATGGTGTTTTTCGTACTGCTGATCGTGCCTACGGTCTCCAATACAGTTGTCTTTCCCGCGCCTCGCTTGCCTAGGATTGAGATGACGGGCAGGGTTTGACTTCTCTGGGACCGCTGTGTAGCTCTTCGTTCAGAACACTCTGCGACGAGTTGTGCCACATGCTCGGCGTGAGTCCTGTGTGGTTCGGGCAGATCGGTAAGTGTTTCCTTCATTCGTTCTCGTAGGCTCGTAGCAAACGCTCCACCAGTTCATCCGTTTCTCTCGTTACGATGGTACGAAAATTGGGGAGTTCCCGCTCTAGCCAATTTGCCATCGCACCATCATCGCTTGTGGACATAAGCTCCTCAAACTCATGGAGTCGGCGGTCACTTAGGCAGGCCGCCAACGCGCGTCCGATCTTGAGGTCGATGAGCGACGCAATTCTCGTGACCAACAAATCCCTGGTCTCTGATGGAAAAGAGAAGATTCCGAGATCTTCCATCACTTGATTTACGATGGACAGCCGTCCGGCACTGGAGAGTGTGTTGTGCTCGTCGACGCCGCGGTCTGTGCGGAGTAGAACGTCCATGCCGCGTCACATACCTCTGTGGGTCATTCGCCCGCTCCCGACTGGCCCGAGTTTGTCACGACGGGCTATCGGATGACTAAGAGTCTTGGGGTGATGCTTCGTGCGTAGCCGGTGGGACGGTCTCACCACCAGCGAGCCGTCAGGACGGGGGCGCTGGCGCGTCCACAGCGGTGCGGCGAGAGTCGTGCTATCAAAGTCCATCTGTTGATCTAACACCACTCTCGCTAGGCTCACCACGCTTGAGGTTGTTCCAGCTGACGTGTCGGCCCCATGGAACCGTATTTCATACGTTCGGAGGACGATCGGCCAGAGTCTCGTTGGTTAACTCACTGTTGCCCCGCGGTTACACATCCAGTTCGCGCGGACGGTGTTTGACCACGAGTGGACGTGAAGTAAACTTCCGCGTACACGCAGTTCCCGCCCACCGTGGTCAGCATCGCACTGAGTCCGTATGGAATTGGTGCGTCAGTCGCTGCGTCAAGTGACTCCGCCGTCGTCCCCGAATCGGGTCGCCTCAAGATCGTATGGAGCGTCCATCCATCCGGTATCGTGTATAATTTGTTATCTTGCCCGCCCCATAGAACGCGTGCCCATATGACGTGTGGGCAGATGGGCGAAGTCCTTAACTGTATTTGTCCGACAATCTCACCTTCTGGGCCTGTAACTGGAGGCTGAGTGGCTGCCGCGAGCGTCTCACTCGGGGGCGGGTCTGCGCATCTGCTCGATGTGCCGTCGCCACGAGGATCTTTGTGATCGTACCGGGTTTGCTCAGCCTGCACTTCGACAGCTGTTGACAGAGGGTCGTGGCTTTGAGGCCACAAGGCTGCCGTCATTCCCGCCATGCTCACGAGCAAGGCAAAGACCCCTATCGCCACCATGACCGCCCAGCGATGCCTTTGAAGAGCGCTTTTCCTGTCGTCGCCGTTGGATGGCAGCGCGCCGAGCACCTGTACGAGCACTGCTTGATTTTCAAGAGCAAGACGAAGGTAGTGCAGGTACGCGCTACCCATCGCGTGCCATGCTTGCCACCGATCAGCGGCCAGCTGCCGCTTGTCAATGTTGCATGCGTGTGCAGCGTCATGTCGTCGAGACTCAAGACCGCGTCCCTCTCCGCGATCGTCATCTATTCGGATCAACCAACCGACCGCTTGCACAACTTGCGTCACCGTGTATCGATTGCCTCTGCCGACCGTCTTCGCAGTTGTCTCGTTTTCCGTGGCATGACGGTCGACTGATCTCAGGAGGGCGGCAAGAACTTCGGGCTCATCGAGTTCCAGATCCTCGAGCCCGGGCACGGCCGCGATCCAGTCTCTCAGCCCGGATGCGGCTCGAAGGGCCGCCGGATTGAACACGCCCAGATCAGCGGCACTCATCAACATCCTGAGGTCAGCTACTGCGGCCTCCAGGATGGGATCGAGATCTAAGTCCTTGCTGCTCGCCATACCACTCCACGTTCTTCATGACGTCCGCATATGTGCAGGTCAATCAGTATTTCTTATGCTTGACCCTTCGTCAACGTTGCCGCATAGTACGCAGAGGGTGTGCACCGAAAGCGAAGGAGGCTTTCGATGTACATACAAGAGCAATTCGACCAGAATCGGGTGCTCCGCGCAGCCGACAGGGTCGTTGCCGAACGCGACGAGTTCGTCGCATACCTCCGAAGTCAGATCGCCGCTCAAGAACCTGGCAGCGCCACTCTGCCGCTGTTCACAGTGTTCGGCGACTGGCTGGCGGAGAAGAGCGACCAGCTGTACAGCTCACCTTTTGTGAAAGAACAGGACCGCCAGACGGCCTGGCAGTGGTACCTCGAGTTCCTTCCGGCCATCTACTTATCGGCGATTGACGTCATCTGGGGCGTACCCGCGCTCTACAGCCAGTTCACCGGCATCCTGCCGCAGCCACCTGATGGTGGCGACGCAAGCGAAGTCAGCTGCATCGGCTACTTGCTTCAGGGCGCGTCGGAATCATGGCCGGTTACCGGCGTGATGCGAGTCGAGCTTCTGCCCGAGACGCAATAGCTCCAGCACTGCGCCAACAGCCATACACACCCATACTCATCGCACACCCCAGCATCAGCCCCTGTTGTTGCGTCATTCGGCGCGGCAGCAGGGGCCTTTCAATTTTCGGCAACCCATGTGACGCATATCACCTATCGGGGGTACGACAAGAGTTCGTCAGATGTTTGAAGGCATCGATCAGGAGGTGTCGGAATCCGGTCATACCGCTGTCAGGCAGATGGCAGAACGTACCGAATCGATCCTCATAGGCCCAGGTAGACGGCCTATCCGGGCACGTGTCAGCGTCGGAAGTGGTCCAGGAACCCCTAGTCCGCTCCCACCGATAGAAACGGACACTCCAATGTCTCCTCCGCCTGTTACACCTGACTCGCAACCGCTTATCCGCGCTCGCCGACACGGTGAACGCTCTGCGGATTGGCACCTCAATCCGGAGCCGAATCAGGCAGGCGCCGCACTGCGCCACTACGCGCAGTCCATCGGAGTGCCCGAGCCGTCCGCGCCCCGGAGCGCCCAGACCGGTGACGGCGAAGCCCAAGATCGGCCGATCACTCCGACCCACTCACGGCGACGCCCTGGGCCGCTCTGCCGGCTGCTGCTGGGTACAACTGCCACGGCGCTCGCTGTTGTCGGGCCGGCGTGCTCGACGTCGGCCACGTCAGGCGGCCTGGCTGACCTTGAGACCATCGCGAATCACTGCGACGGCGCTTCGCGGATGTCGCTGATCGCTTCGGACGAGTCCGACACCTCGCGCGGCGCGACGTCTCAGCCGGTTCGCCTGCAAGTCATCCGCGATGAGGTGATGCGCACAGCAGTGTGTGGTGGTCACGTCCGGGTGACGGTGTTTTCCGGGTCGGTCGTTGGCCAGGTGGTTTTCGACGGGGATCTGACGACGATGGGTGCGACGGAGACGTCGCGGCTGCGGAAGGTCCCGAAGCTGGTCGATCAGACGATGGCCACGATCGGCCGCGCACTGCCTGCGGCGCGGGCGTCGTTGCCGGGTGATGGCACGGATATCACGGGGCAGTACGAGGTGGCGGCTGAGTATTTCGCGCAGCAGAGTCCTTTCGGAAAAGCGACGCGGGTCTTCTCGGTGTTGACCGACGGCATCAGCACGGTCCCGCCTGACATCGCTGATCCTGGTCTCGCGGCCGCTCGCGCCGACGCTGTGGCCGACACCATCACGCCGGCGCAGATTCCGGGCGTCAACGTGCGGATGATCGGCGTAGGCCGGACGGCCGATGGAGAGCAGCGCCCGAGTAGCTACGTCGGCGCCGTCAAGGCCTTCCAGTCGGCGGTCTGCGCGAAGACCGACGCTGCCTCCTGCCTGATCGTGACCGATCCCGGGGCGGGTGGGGCGAAATGAGCCGGCTGTCGTTGACGCCGCGCCGCGGGGCTGTCCAGAGCGCCGGTGCCGGAAGGAACCGGCTGCCGCACGTCGAGGGGGCCAGCGCGGTCACCCGTCCGGAGGCGTTGACCGGCGCGACGTATCTCGAGGAAGCGCACCTTGCCCAGGGGCGCGAGCAGCTACATCTGCATGCGGCCCAAGGAGAATCCCGGTCGCGAGGCACGCGGGCACTCGCCGCGGCGCTCGGCCTGCACGTCCAGGGCGTACGTACGCTCGTCGCCAGTGACGATCCGCTGGTCGTTGCCGCCCGGGATCGCCTCCTGGCCGTCGAGGAGGCGCTGTCGCCGCTGGTGCTGCGTTCGACGCGCTCGCACGTCGGCTACCTGGCGCGGATGGTCGGCCTGCTGCTCGGGGATATCGTCGGCACCTCGATGGCGGCGATCAGCCTGGGTGAGATCCCGATGCTGGCGCTGGTCCAGGGCGGATCAGCCGGCGTCGCCTGCGTCACTGCGGGTTTGGCGGGCGAGCAGTTGGGACGGGCGGCTCAGGCGGGGCTCCGCAAGCAGCCCGACGAGGTACCCAAGGCGCTGGAGCCGTACTGCCATCTGCTCGATGGGCGGCGGACGGTGACGCCGTGGCTGGCCGGCCTGTTGCTGCTGGCGTTAACCATCGTCGTACTGATCGGCGCCGGCATCTTCACCCTGCGCACGGCGATCGAAGGATCCGCCTCAGGATGGACGTTTGCGGCTTTGTCGTTGGGGATCGCCGCGGCTTCGTTCGTCAACGCGTGGGTGCACGCCGACGCGGTGGCCGACCTGCTCGACGCGGCCGAGCGTAATTACCGGCGGGCCGTTCGCCGCCATCTGCGCCTGACGCTGGGGCTCCGCCTGCTTGTCGGACTGCGCGCGGGCGAGGTCGCCGATTCGGTCGGTCGCGAGCACCAGGCGCTGGGCTCAGCGGCGAGCGAGCATCTCACTGCCGATATGAATCGTGCCCTGATGGAAAGCCCGGACGTTGTTGGCCATGGCCGA
Organism: Gordonia sp. N1V; assembly: GCF_029269935.1. Taxonomy (NCBI): domain Bacteria; kingdom Bacillati; phylum Actinomycetota; class Actinomycetes; order Mycobacteriales; family Gordoniaceae; genus Gordonia; species Gordonia sp. N1V. The sequence goes on along the minus strand of NZ_JARJDD010000028.1, from coordinate 52,097 downwards.
CCGGATGCACCGATTGGGCGTAAGCCTCGTCCCGTGGGACGGGGTGACACCCGGTGACCTCGCAGCAGTTCTGGCAACCGGTGGCCGTGGTGCTGCCCTCGGTGGCACTGCCGGACAGCGTCATCCCGACCAGCGACGGCGGCGTCACGCCCTCACGCGGTGCCGACCATGACCATGGGTCGTTCGCGCTTCCTGATCTTGGTCCCTGCCCGGCGCACGCCGTCGAGGTCGTCGCGCTTTTCGACAACTCGCCGAGCGTCAGCCTCTCGGGCGGTACCGATCCGCTTGCCAACCGGCTGGCAGAAGCCCGCGAGGCGATCGGCCATATGGCGGCGGCGTGCCGCTGCCGCCGCGAACGCGTCAGCCTGCTGTCGTTCGACCGGCCGGGCTGGGCCAGCGTGCTGCGCCAGCCGCTGACCCGTACCGGGGTTCGCCGGCTCTACGCCTCGCTGGACCGGATGCCGTCGGAGCCGGGGTCGAGTGATCTCGGCCCGGCGCTCGACATCGCCGAACACCTTGTCCGACGGGCTCCCGGATCGGTGGTTATCGCGGTGTTCTCGGATTTCCTGCTCACCGATAGCGACCCCGAGCGCGTGCTCGCCCGGTTCTCCGGTCTTGAGGCGGTCCGGCATGCCGTTGTTCTCGGTGCCCGGCCGCCGGGCGCGCTTACCGGCAGCGACGTCGCGGTGTCGACGATCACGCCGGCCTCCGAGCCTGGTGCGGTTGCGCGGGTACTCGCTCGCGCGTTCCTTGATGCTCGGCAGGCAGGTGATGCCGTCCCGCAGTAGCACTGAACTCCACTCACATTGTCTATTTCACAACGCATTTCAGACTGCCACACCCACCGCCAAAATCGCCGCACTGACCCCTGACATACCGTGTCCGGCCGCTCGTCTGACCGGGCGACGCGTCACCCGGCCGGACGATTGAGCCCATCGGCCGCACGGCCCGTAATAGGGGCAGTTCCCGGCACCACCCGCACCTACTCCGGACACGACCATCACGGTCGTCGCCGTAGCTTCGTGCGCCCTAAAACACCGGGACGGAAAGGAATCCACCCGCCATGACCACTATCACCTCACCCGAGCTGCGCCAGACCAGCCTGCTCGACCTCCTGCCAGAGCCTGGCACCGTCGTCCCGGCGGTTCGCCGCCTCGGCGCCGCCGCGGTCTCCGGGCCGCTCGAGCTGCCGACGTCCCGAGACACCGGGCTGGGCCAGCCGATCCGGTTCGTCGATCACTTTGCCGGGATCGGCGGCTTCCATCTCGCCCTCGACAGTCTCGGCGCCCAGTGTGTGTTCGCGACCGAGCGCGACCGCTTCGCCCGGACGACCTACCTGAACAACTTCGGGCCACGGTGCCCGGACATGTTTGCCGCGGGCCATTTCGCCCACGACATCGCCGACGTGGACCCCGCCGACGTTCCGGTTCACGACATCGTCACTGCCGGCTTCCCCTGCCAGCCGTTCTCCTTTGCCGGGCGTCAGCGCGGACTCGACGATGAGCGCGGTGTGATGTTTTACCAGCTGGCCCGGCTGATCATGCATACCCGGCCGCGGGCCTTCATCTTCGAAAACGTTGCCGGACTGCGCTTTCACAATCACGGGACGACATTCGCGGCGATCCGCGAGACGATGACCACCCAGCTTGGGTACTCATTTCGCACTGCGGTGCTGCGGGCATGTGACTACGGCCTGCCACAGCTGCGGCCCCGGCTGTTCATGGTGGGCTTCCGCGATCCGTCGATACCGTTTACGTTCCCCGAGCCGACCCCGCTGGGATTCACACTGAGCGATCTCTTCGGTGGCCACTGCGACCGCGAACTGGCCTACACCCTGCTCGCCTCCGGGTTCAACAAGCATGTCGGCCAGAAGTTCAATTTCGATGCCTACCTGGTGGATTCGCGCGAGCACCGGCTGACCGCCCGCGAAGCCGCCACCCTACAGGGCTTCCCGGACGATTTCCTGCTCCCGGCGATACGTGCGCGGGCCCTCGCACAGATCGGCAACGCCGTTGCCGTCCCGGTCGCCACGGCCGTCGCCCGTCAGGTCATCACCGCGCTCCACACCCACGACACCTGCCAGGAGGCTCACTCATGAGCACCGCAACGCCCACCGCCACTCCCGCGCCCACGAAGTACCGCACGATCATGGCCGACCCTCCCTGGGATGTGGAGCAGAAGGGAAAACTGGGGGCGTCCCAGCATTATTCGCTGATGACCTTGCCGCAGATCATGGCCATGCCCGTCGCCGAGCTGGCCGAAGACGACGCGCATCTGTGGTTGTGGGTCACTAATGCGACGCTTCCTGATGGCTACGAGGTCATGAAGCGGTGGGGCTTCACCCCGCGCTCACCACTGACCTGGGTCAAACCGCGCCTCGGGCTGGGCAATTACCTGCGCAACGCCACCGAACACCTCATCCTCGGCACCCGGGGCAAGGCGCCGGTCAAGTTCCGGGCCCAACCGACCTGGATGTTCGCGCCGCTGCAGAACCATTCCCATAAGCCCGAGGAGCAGTACGCCGTGATCGAGCGGATTTCCGAAGGGCCGTACCTGGAACTGTTCGCCCGTCGCCGCCAGCCCGGCTGGGACGCGTGGGGGAACGAGATCGACTCCGACATCACCATTCCCGGGTACCCGGTGCCCTCCGACCGCAGGCAGAACGGAGGCCGGCGATGAGCGGCACCGAACCGACCAAGAACCCACTGGACTGGTTCCGGCGCTTCTGTCTGGTCGTGTTGTTCGGCGCGGTCGCCCTGACCATCGCCGTCGATCTGCTGGCACGGATCTGGGTGTGGCTGTGCATCATCGGGATAGCTGGTGCCGTGGTCTGGATGATCGTGCTCTGGTGGCGGTCGAGGAGTCGGCCATGGTGATGCCCATTCCGGCCTCGCCGCGCCTTCAGACTAATTTCATCTTTCCATCAGCCAGAGGTGGGATGTTGTCAAATCCACACCGTGCATTGACATTTCATGCCGGTAGGCGCATAGAAGAGACAGACGCCCTCCTTTTGGTGTGGGGATGTGCCGCGATCGCTGCCAGTCGCCACACCACCCAGAAAGGAGGACCCCGACGATGAGCCGCTCCCGTCACCCGAAACGCCGGCCCACCCGCGCCTACCGGCGCAACGCCGACCGACGCATCGTCGTCACCGACGACCGCCGCGACCCACCCGATCAGCTACGGCTGGCCCGTGCCCTGCTCCAGCACGTCCGGGAACTCGACGCCGCCCAGGCCGAAGCCGACGCTCGGCGCCAGCAAGCTGATAAGTCCGATGACCACGAACCGGGTTCGGCCACACGATCCCGCACGGCCCGGGAGGAGGGATCGTGATCGGCCGCACCCTACGAATCGAGTGGGTATGGAGCCGAGTGTGGCCGGCCCGGCCACTCGACCCCGCACACCTCACTGGTGCCCTCACGCGGCTGGCTGCAGATCCGTCGAGTCCTTCGATGGTGCTGGAGACGCGCGCCGACGCTGACGGCATCACCTGGCTGCTCGGCACACCGGCCGAGCACGTCCGCTGGGTGCAGCGCACACTGCGAGATCTGCTACCCGGCATCACGATCATGGCTGCCGACGCGGCCGGCCGCGCGCCGGTCGAGTCGGCGCTGGCTCTGCAGGCCACGCCCAGGGTGCTCGGGCTGGGGCAACCACCGCTCGAGGTCACCACCGCGCTGCTCTCGGCGCTGAGTGCGCACCTGTCGGCGGGGGAGGTGATGGTGCTGCAGATCGTGCTCGGACCCCGGATCGCCGGACGCATCGCCAGGGGACCGGTCGCCGACCCCGCGCAACCGATCGGCAGTCTGCTGGCCCGCGGCGTGATGCCAGCGCCTGCATCGGTGCAGCGGGCGATCGCCGAACGAGTTGCCCTGCATGGCTTCCGGGTCAGCCTGCGGATCGCGGCGACTGCCAGCACTACCGAACGGCGGCGGCGAATGATCCTCGGCATCTTCGGCGCACTGGGCCGGGCCCGCCCGGCCGGCGTCCGGCTATCACTGACTGCGCAGCGCCCGGACGCCATCACCGAACCGCGGCTGCCGCGCCGCTGGCCGCTGTCCCTGACGCCCGATGAGCTGACAGGGCTGCTGGCTTGGCCACTCGGCGAGCACGATCTTCCCGGCGTCCCACCGTTGCACCCACGCCAGCTGCTGCCCGTCCGCACACCCACGCCGGAGGGGCGCGATATGGGGGAAACGGCACTGCCCGGCAGCGGCATTCGGGTCGGCGTCAACGCTACCGACGCCCTGATGCACCAGGTGCTGCTCGGCCCGACGGGCTCCGGCAAAAGTAACGTGCTCCTTCTTCAAATCGCGGCCGACATTCGTGCCGGACGGCCCCTGCTCGTCATCGATCCCAAACAACAGCTGATCGACGACATCCTCGACCATGCCGTCGGCGACGACCGCGTCGACGACGTCGTCATCATCTCCCTGGCCGACCCCCACGTCCCCGGATTTAATCCGCTCGATGCTGGTGACCGCGACCCCGATGTCGTCGTCGACAGCCTGCTGGCGGTATTCAAAGCGGTCTTCGCCGACGGCTGGGGCCCGCGGACCGAGGACATTTTCCTGGCCAGCCTGCTCACGCTCGTCCGGGCAGGGCAAGCCATCGGCACACCGTTCACCCTTGTCGATCTCCCGCGTCTGCTAACCGAGGAATCGTTCCGGCTGCGCCTGATCGGCCACGTGGCAGGCGACCCGACGTTGGCCGGATTCTGGGCAACCTACGGCGAGCTGTCGCCTGCCGCTCAGGCCGCGATGATCGCCGCGCCGCTGAACAAGCTGCGCCGCTACCTGATGCGCCCGGCGGTGCGCCGCATGCTCGGGCAGGCCGAGCCGTCGTTCCGGTTACGGGACATTTTCCGGGACAACAAGATCGTCCTCGTTCCTCTCAACGAAGGCCTGATCGGACCGGTCACCGCCCAACTGGTCGGCTCGCTCATCGTCGCCGAAGCCTGGAACGCTACCCAGGAACGCGCCGGTGAAGACCGGCCGACTGACCGGCCCGGATTCGTCGTCGTCGACGAGTGTCAGCGGTTCGTCAACCTCCCGACCTCGTTCGGAGACGCGCTCAGCCAAAGCCGTAGCTATGGCGTCGGCTGGATTCTGGCCCACCAATCCCGTGCCCAGCTGCCAGCAGAACTGCGCGAGAGCATCGACACCAACGCCCGCTCGAAAATCTTCTTCCGCCTCGAAAGCAGCAAAGACGCCAGCGACGCCGCCAAGCTCACCCACGGCCACCTCGCCGCCGAGGACTTCCAGCAACTGCCGCGCCACACCGCCTACGCCCGCATCGTCACCGACGGCGAATCCTCAGGCTGGACCATGATCGCCACCCTGGCACCCCCGCCACCGACCGGGCTGGCCAACCTCATCCGCACGGCCAGCCGCGATCGCTACGGCAGTGCCAGCAGTCCCGCACCCAGCCCGATCCTCACGACTCCCGACCGGGGCAACGTCTCGCCTGTCGGCACTCCACCAGCACCGACAGTTGGCCGCAAACGACGCCAAAAGAAGGGTGACCGCACACCAGAGGCGGAGCAAGCCGAAGGAGGACAGAAATGACGGAGACGATGACTGGTGGTGGCGACCGCAGTGGTCAAGGGCAGCGATGTCCGACCGCTCATCCGGCCACGTTGCTCACCCATTTTCGTTATCGCAGGACATTCCGCCTCAGTCGGCCTTTCCGGGATGGAACTGACCGCTGTTCCAGCGGTCACGCACCGGCCGATCTGGGCTCGCCCGGCACCCGTCACGACGGCAGGCGGAGGCCACCACCATGATGCGGTTGCTCTCCGAGCTGAAAGACAAGCTGTCCGAACGGGACCTGGCCATCCTGCACGACCTTGAGAACTTCCGGCTCCTGACCACCCGCCAGATCCAGCGGCTGCACTTCGCCGACGGCCACCGCACCACCTCGGCCGGTACCCGCGCCTGCACCCGCGTGCTCTCCCGACTGGCAGACCTCGGCCTGATTGCCCACCTGAGCCGGCGCATTGGCGGCGTCCGACAAGGCTCAGCCGCCATGACCTGGCAACTCGCCGCCACCGGCGAACGGCTACTACGGGCGATACACGGTGGTGGTCACCGACGCCGCTTTACCGAACCCACGACGACGTTCGTCGCGCACACGCTCGAGGCCGCCGAACTCGGTGTGCGCCTATGCGAAACTCAACGGACTGGACAGATCGAAGTGACGGAGCTTCACGCTGAACGCCGCGCCTGGCAACGCTTCCTCGGCGCCCACGGCTCCCCTGTCTGGCTACGCCCTGACCTGCGAGCGGTCACCGCCAGCGACGACTTCGAACACCACTGGTTCATCGAGCTGGACCGAGCCACAGAACACACACCGCACCTCGAACGAAAACTCGGCATCTACGCCACCTACTACCGCTCCGGCGCCTACCAAGCCGCGCACGACCTGTTTCCCACCGTTCTGTGGGTCGCACCCACCACCGACCGTCTCCGACAACTGACCCGGCTCACCAGCAGGCTCACACTACCCACCGACGTCTTCCGCTACTGCCTACCGGATGCCTTCATAGACATCGTGATTGCCGAAACCCTTGGCCCCCAAACCGTCCCGCTACCCGGTGTCCTGTCCGCCGACCCACCACACCCATAACCATCACCACCTCAGAAAGGAGGAACCGAGCCCATGCACACACCCGAACACCCCGGCAGCCACGAGCACCCCGGCGACCACCACGACAGCGACGCCACCGGTGAACACGAATCGCCACCACCCGACAACGAGGTACGGCTACGCACTTTGATCGACCGCCACATCGGCGAGGCCATCAGGGAGCGCCGGTCGATCGACCACGAGATCGCCCGGGCCGTCGCCGCCGCAGTCCACGACCTGACCGCGCCGGCGTGCCAGGACCAGCTCCTGCGTTTCATCCTGCTCGGCGCCGACGGAGCACCACAGCTTCGCGAAGAACTCCTGCACCAGCTCGACGCGGGTGACCTGCCTGATCCACTGCCGCGCTGGGCATGCTGGCTGCTGCTGCACCACGCCCACGCCGATCCCGCACTGTCCGAACAACTGCCGACCGATGGCGATGGCCTGCACGTCTACCTCGCCTACATTCGCCCGGACATGCCTGCCCCCGGCGACGCCGATCAACGTCTTGAGGAGTTCGCCGCGATCTACCGCGGCAGCTTTCCCGACGCTGCGGCCGTGGTGCGCGGCATGAGCCCCCTCGACGACTGGGAAACCGCCATCTACGCCGTGGCCGACGAGCAGGGCTGCCGCGACTACGTCCGCTTCGACGAGGCCGCACTCATCCAGCACATCATCAACTCGTGGGACGTCATCCCGTACGGCGGGCGCTACCACGTCTTCGACTGACACCACGAAATCCGTTGCGAGTGAGGTAAATTCCGCATCGCTTGGAGTATCGGCAGAAGAAGTGAAGAGAGTTATAATCCAGACAGATCGGACAGTAATACATTGTCCTGCAACATAATACGAGAAACGGAGGTGAGAAATGACAGACACACGAGACCAGAGCAAGAAGGGCGCGCTCCCCATCGCGTGCTACGCGCGAAGCATCGCCAGCAACCCGGCCACTGCGCAACAAGAGCTCTCCACGCAGCTCGAGCTACTCCATGCCGAGATAACCGCCCGGCACGATTCACCACATTTCATCGACCTCGTCGATGTGGGACAGTCCGCCACTGGAGCGATCCCACCAGGAATCGCAGACCTCCTCCGACTGGCTCACGCCGGCGAAATCCAGCACTGCTACCTAGCAGACAGGGACGCGACACCGACGAATCCAGCACTGCTAACCCTCCTGGCACCACTGCTCGAGCACTACGGCGTCACCACCCATCACCCGCCAGCGCAACCACTTCCGCAAACGACCACGGGAGCACGCGGTGACCACTGAAAAGGAACCACTCGATGCCTAGCGCCTACCTGCCCACCACCGAACGCCGAGCTGCCATCTACGAAGCCGAAGCACCCCTGGAGGACCTTCAGGACGACCCAGCAGATTCGGACGCCATCGCCGGCCTCACCGCACCGCCTGGCACCCGTGCGGTCGTCTACCTGCGCGTGTCCTCCAGCGGACAAGTCAACACCGACTACGACCCCGAGGGCATCTCCATCCCCGCCCAACGCGTCGCATGCGTCCGCAAGGTAGACCAGCTCGGACTCACCATCGTCGGTGAATATGTCGAACCAGGACGGTCAGCCACCGAGATCACCAAACGGATCAAGTTCCAGGAGATGCTCTCCCGCATCCGCCAAGACAAAGACGTCGACTACGTCATCGTGTACAAGCTCTCAAGGTTCGCCCGCAACCGCATCGACGACGCCGTCGTCATGGCCGACCTCCAAAAGCGCGGCGTCACCCTCATCTCGGCTACCGAGCAAATCGACGACACCCCCGTCGGGCAACTCATGCACGGCATCCTCGCCGCTTTCAACGAATACCGCTCCCGCGAAGACGGCGCCGACATCGCCTACAAAATGGGCGAGAAAGCAAGGAAGGGAGGAACTATCGGCAAAGCACCGATCGGATACCTCAACACAATCGACCGGCAAGACGGACGGGAGATCCGATCAATCGAACTGGACCCTGACCGCGCTCCCCTCGTCAAACTCGCCTTCGAGCTCTACGCCGACGGCGCCATGACTATCCAGGACATCGCCGACGAACTCACCACACGAGGATTGACCACCCGACCAACGCTGAGCCGCCCCGCCGGGCCGATCTCCCACACAAAAGTCGCCGCCATGCTCAGAGACCGCTACTACCTTGGACGAGTCAAATACAAAGGCGACGAGTTCCCAGGGCGGCACAAACCACTCATCTCCGAAGAACTCTTCGACCGCGTCCAACTCCTACTCGAAGAGCGCGGGTTCGCTGGTGAACGGCGACGCAAGCTACACCATTACCTGAAGGGCAGTCTGTTCTGCGGCAAATGCCACTCGGCGGGGATCGAAAGACGGATCATCATGCAGAAAGCCGTCGGTCGCCACGGCAAGCTATATCACTACTTCTTCTGCGCCGGCACCCAAGACAACACCTGCGACGCGCCCTACAACAACAAAGACCTTGTTGAAGCCGCGATCGAGGAACATTACAAGACCATCCACTTCAGTCCAGATTTCATCGAAGGACTGCGCACGGTCATGGAAGAACTGCTCGCCGACACCACGGCAGCAACTCGACTGCACCGTAAACAGCTCACCACGCAGCTGAAGTCTCTCGACGTCAAGGAAGAGAACCTGCTCGACCTGGCAGCAGACGGAACGATGGCGACAGCCAAAGTCCAGCGGCGGTTGCGCGAGGTCGCCGAGCAGCGCGGGCGCATCACCGCCCAGCTCGAGGAGGTCCTCGACGACCTTGGGCAAGGCGCCCAGTACATCGACCTCTGCCTCGAACTACTCGCCAATCCGTACCAGCTCTACGCCGGAGCCAGCGACGAGACCCGGCGACGGCTGAACCAGGCCATCTTCAAACATCTCTACATCCACGACGAAGAGATCACCGCCCACGACATCAACAGCCCTCTCGCCGAGCTTCTCGCCGCCGACACCGGCGCTCAGATCGTGAACGCTACTCATGACCTGGACGCAGGCAAAAAGGCCGCATACGCCGCGTACAGAGGCCACAGGGCACAAGACGAAGGCACCGCCCTCCCGGGCGGTGCCACATTGCTGATTGATGACCTACTCGAATCCGTCCACGGACGCTCTGATTCTAGTAAGGCTTCTATGGTGCGCGAGGGGGGACTTGAACCCCCATGTCCTAGGACACTGGAACCTAAATCCAGCGCGTCTGCCAATTCCGCCACTCGCGCGTGCCGAACCAGACTACCGCCCACGTCGGCGATCGACGGAATCGACTGCGATCAGAGCAGCGCCGCAACCTTGAGAGCCGTCTCCTTGGCCGATCCGGGGTTCTGGCCGGTGACGAGGTTTCCGTCGACCACCGCGTACGAGACGAACGGCAGTCGGCCTTTCTCGTACAGGGCGCCGCGCTTCTTCATCTCCGCCTCGGCGTTGTAGGGCACCAGCTTGTTCACTCGCGCGAGCACCTCTTCCTGCCAGGCAAAGCCGGTGACCTTGCGGCCGGCGACGAGGAGGGTGCCGTCGGACAGGGTGGTGTTGAGCAGACCGCAGTAGCCGTGGCAGACCGAGGAGACCACCCCTCCCCGCTCGAAGATTTCACGTGTGATCCGCTGTAGCCCTTCACTTTCGGGAAAGTCGTACATCACCGCGTGGCCGCCGGTGAAGTAGATGGCATCGTAGTTGGCGGAGTCGATCTCGTCGGGTGACGCGGTGGTCTCGAGCAGTTGCATGCGCGCGGGATCGGCATGCCAGGTCTTCGCGGTCTTGTCGTAGTTGGGGAACTTCAGTGATCGCGGCTCCAATGGGACATGGCCGCCGCGCGGGCTGACGATCGTCTGCTCGAAGCCGCGGTCGTCGAAAACCTGCCACGCGTGCGTGAGTTCCGACAGCCACAGGCCGGTCGGGTGGGACGGGTCGTCGTAATGCCCGACGTTGGTGACGACGTTGAGAATGCGAGTCGCCATGAGACACGCTCCTGTGGGTTCGGTTTCGTGCGTCCGCGTTCTGCGGGCGCAATGTATACGGTGCATACATTAGGCGTTCGCGCTCCCCTACGTCAACCGACGCTCGCACCCGCGGGCGGCGAGGCGCTTCGCGAATCGATCTGGATACACTTCGCTTCATGCCCTCTCGTTCGGCTTACCATCACGGCGATCTGCCCGCCACGCTGGTCCGTGCCGCGATCGAACTCGTCGACGCCGAGGGCGCAGACGCCGATCTGTCGCTGCGAGCCGTGGCGCGCCGGGCCGGGGTCTCCACCGGCGCCCCTTATCGCCACTTCGCCGACCGCAACGCGCTGTTGTCCGCGGTGGCTGCGGTGGGCTATCGCGAACTGGCCACCACTCTGCAAGCAGCGCAACGGAATCCGAGTTCGACTCAAGATCTCGCCGATATCGCGGTGGCCTACGTGCATTTCGCCATCGACCGACCCGGCCTGTTCCGAATCATGTTCGGCGGCGTCTGCGACACCGACAACACCGAGCGGGTCGAGGCGGTCGAGGCCATCCACGCCTATCTCCGCGACGTCGTGAAGCGCGCAATCCCCTCGGACACACCGGATGCCACGGCCACCGGCGCGTGGGCGCTGGTGCACGGCCTCGCATTCCTCTTCCTCGACGGCAAGCTCGATTCGTCGACCCCGGACACGATCGACTCGACCATCCGCTCCGTCGTGCTGGCGTCCTTGCGTCACTGACCTCACCCCATCCGGGCCGACGCAGTCAATGTTGACATCGTTCACTTCGCAGGCATACCCTCATGTGAGCAATGCATACATTATGCGCGAGGAGCAACCACATGAGCACCCCCAGCACCACTGATGACACCGTCGACGTCGACCTGGGCGGACGCCTGGTCACGGTTCCGCGAGACGGCATGTTCGACCGCTACCGGATGGACGCGCCACTCGACGAGGTGGCGGCCATGCCCGGCGTGCCCGGCGTCGACTTCTTCCGGACTCTCCCGAAAACGCAGGTGCAGTCACCGATCGGAACCACTCGCACGCCGAACTTCTACTACGCGATGGCCTCGGCTCGGCTCACGATGCTCGCCCCGAGTCGCGCGATCCGCGCTCGCATCCCCAGCGAGCTCGCCCCCCTGGAGATCGCACCCGGCCTCGGACTGGTGTCGGTGATGTTCTTCCGATATGACGTGTGCGACATCGATTTCTACACCGAGGCGGCTGTCGGGGTCGCGGTGCGTCCGGCCCGCCACGGTGGGCGTGGCATTGCCGACCTCGCGTCGGCCCTCGCCAACGATCACCTGCACTCGTATGTGCTCTCGCTACCGGTCAACACCGAGATCGCGCAGGTGCGTGGCCACGACGGATACGGATTTCCCAAGTGGGTCACCGACCTTCAGGTCAGCATCGACTCGACGCGTACCTCGGCACGCATCGCCAACGACGCCGGAGGCACCGACCTCCGGTTCACGGCATCGACTCCCGCGCAAAAGAACTTCACCAGTGGTGCGCGGGTCTCGACCCTCACCTCCTACACCCGGCGCGACGGAGCGTGGCACTCCACGCTCAATCAGACCAACCTCCTGACGACCGGGACATCATTGTTTCCACGGGGTTTCGAGTTGACCGTCGGCGAGGGCCGGATGGCCGACGCTCTGCGTTCCCTCAAGCCACTGCGGACCATCCGCTTCGACGCCACGACGTCGGCGCAGGCCGCGCTGCACATGCCGGTCCCCTTCTCGGTCGGGTCGGCCCGATGAGCCGCACTCCGACGAGCCCCACTCCGACGAGCTCGGTTCCGTCCACCATGCGAGCCATCGTCGTCAACGCTGAAAAGAACCTCACCGTCGCCGACATCCCCACTCCCACACCAGGACCCGACGAGGTACTCGTCCGCGTCGCCGCCGCCGGGATCAACCGCGCCGACCTGATGCAGCGCCAGGGGCTGTATCCACCACCGCCCGGCATCACCGACGTCATGGGCATGGAGATCTCCGGCACCGTCGTCGCGCTCGGTCGAGACGTCGGCCCCGACTCCCCCGCGCTCGGGCAGCAGGTGTGCGCCCTCATCGCCGGTGGCGGGTACGCCGACTACGCCGTCGCCCCGGTGACCCAGGTGCTTTCCGTGCCATCGGCGGTGTCGCTCATCGACGCCGCGGCGCTGCCCGAGGTGGCGAGCACGGTCTGGTCCACGGTTGTCGCCGACGCCGGGCTCCGCGCGGGCGAGCTGTTGCTCGTGCACGGCGGTGGCAGCGGCATCGGCACCCACGCGATCCAGGTGGCCAAGGCGCTCGGAGCTCGCGTCGCGGTGACCGTCGGCTCCGAGTACAAGGCCCAGCGCTGCCGAGCGCTCGGTGCCGACCTCGTGATCAATTACCGCGAACAGGATTTCGCCGCCGAGCTGGCCGGCCGCGCCGATGTGATCCTCGACATCATGGGCGGCAGCTACCTGTCGCGCAACATCGACGCCCTCGCCGTGGGCGGAAGACTGGTGATCATCGGGATGCAGGGCGGCTTCACCGGCGAGGTCAACGTCGCCGCACTGATCGGCAAGCGGGCCCGGATCATCGGACTCAACGTCCGCAACCGTCCCCTGACCGGTCCGGGATCGAAGGCCGAGATCGTGGCGGCGGTGGCGGCCGACGAATGGCCGCTCGTCGAACAAGGCCTCGTCGCGCCGGTGATCTCCGCACGGATTCCGCTCGCCGATGCCGAGCGTGGGCAGGCGCTGCTCGAATCGGCGGACTCCGTCGGGAAGGTCCTCCTGTTGACCGGGCAGTGACCCGCACGGAAGGCGATGTAGACAGAGATCACCCGGACCGCCCGGCAGCTCATCGGCGCAGGCCAGGTACCGTCGTAGGTATGTCCGCGCAGCCCGGCCGTCGACGGCACCGCCCCGCACTCCTGGTGCTGGTGGTGGTTGCCGCGATTGTCTGTCTCGGCCTGGCGTGGTGGCAGTGGGACACCTATGAGGCCGGCGGGACCGGCCAGAACCTGGGTTACGCGTTGCAGTGGCCTGCTTTCGGTTTCGCGTTCCTTTGGGCCTACCGACGGTTCGTCGTCCTGGAGAGCGACCCCGAGGAACTGCAGAGGGCGACCGCGGCCAAGGGGATGACGGAAATCCCCGAGGATCTGCTCCCCGAGCGCGCGAGCACCCCGAGCGCCTCGTCGCTGCGCGAATCGACCGTCGCGGATGACGACGCCGGACTCCGCGAGTACAACAGGTACCTGGCCGAGCTCAGCGCCGCCGATCGTGCACACGGCGACGGACACCTGGCCACCGCCACACCCGATTCATCTGTCAGTGAGGACCGCCGCAAGTGACCCAGACCGCCCAACCCACCGCCACTCCCGTCGAGAAGGTCAAGGGAGCACTCCTGCGATATCGCATCCTCGCGTGGGTCACCGGCTTGTGGCTGCTGCTGCTGGTGGTCGAGCTGATCGTCAAGTACGGCTTCGGCGTCGACTCGTTGGACTTCGTCCCGATCGTGCATGGCTGGGTGTACTTCGTGTACCTGATCATGACCGTGGATCTGGCCATCAAGGTGCGCTGGCCGCTGGGCAAGATCGTGCTGACGGCGATCGCCGGCACGATCCCGTTCCTGTCGTTCTACTTCGAGCACATCCGCACCCGTGAGGTGAAGCGGGAGTACGGCCTCGGCGGTAAGTCGCTGTAGGCCCTGACGCGCCGGCGGTCGCGCCCCGTCGGCATCCATCCCGCGAGCCGCTCAGACCCGTGTTCGCAGCGCGCGTGTCACTTCCTCGGCCGCTCGTTCACCGGCACCGATTGCGCCGTCGAGATACCCGGGGTGCTCACTCGCGGTCTCCGCTCCGGCCCAGTGGACGCGCCCGATTGCCTGCGACGACATCGGCAGCTCATCGTGACCGGCGCCGAGTTGCGGCACGGCAATGTAGCCGCCGCCGACGTGATCGTCGAGGTGCCACGCCTTCTCGTGCCAGTCGACCGGCTCGCGGATGGCATCCCCGAGATGACCGGCGATCCTGCCCAACAGAAGTCGCCGTCGTTCCACCGGATCGAGATCATCGAGGTCATGCGCCTCGGCACCGCCGACGAGCAGGCACAGATGGCCTGGGCCGCCCGGGGGCGAGGTGTCGAAGACGGCGACACCGGGGCGGTCGATGAGGATCATCTCGGCCTCGCCCGACTCCCGCCAGAACGGGGTCGGGTACACCGCAATCGCCTTGTACACCGAGCCCATGAATGTGCCGTGCTCCATCGAGATCCGCCCGGCCGGCAGTGGCGGGTGGTGGGTGATCCGCGCCGCGACCGGCGGCGGTACGGCCACGATGACCTCGCGGGCGCCGATGTCACCCGAGGCGGTGCTAACGACGACGCGGTCATCGGACCGCTCGATCCCGGTGACGACGCAGTTCGTGCGTACCGCCGAGCCGAGATCGTCGACGAGTCGGTCGACGAGATATCCGATCCCTTCGACGACCAGCCCGTCCTGGGCACCCCCCTTCGTCGACAGCATGGTCACCAGACCACCCTGTACGTCGATGAGGCTCATCATGGTCCGCACCGAGAACCGTTGCGGGTCGGCGGTCCACGAGATCGCGGCGACGACCTCGAGCAGTCGTCGGGCGCGCCCGGGTAGGCGGTCGAGCCAGCTCTGCACGCTCGTCGTCGCCCACGTCTGCCGACGTCGCACGCGTCGGCCCGCACTCACTGCGGCGAGACCGAAGACGGCGGCGAGCATCGACGGCGAGGTCACCCGCACACGTCGGGAGCCGTCGGCGAAGCTGGGCATCGTCGGCGTGTGCATCGTGAATCGGGTTGCACCGAGTTCGTCGGCCAGAGCCATCAGCCGGTGGTGATCGTGCCCCACCCATTGACCACCGAGGTCCAGTGGCGAGCCGAGACTCGACGTCACCGAATACGCCCGGCCACCGCATCTGTCGCCGGCCTCGAGTACCAGGACGGCGGCCCCTGATCGCCGAAGTGCGCGGGCAGCGATCAGCCCCGACAGCCCCGCGCCCACCACCACTACATCGACATCGTTGCTCATCGAACTCCTCAGTCAGTCGTATGACTGACTTTAGGGCCGGACGGGCTCGAAAGGCAATGGCGTTTCTCAGCGTGCGGGTCGGATGCCGGCTGCGGTGATCATCGTCTCGACGAAGAACGCCAGATCGCTCTCGGCGCGTTCGTCGTCGGGGTCGCAGACGTATTGCAGGGTCATGCCGTCGATTCCGGCGAGCAGAGTGCGCGCCAGCCGCTCGATCGGCACCGTGGTGGCCTCGCCGGCCCCCTGCGCCGCCCGCTCACACCACTGCACGAGCACGCTGCAATAGCGTTCGTACTGCCACGCGGCGAGGTGCTCCCACCCCGGCTTGCGGAGGCTGTGGTTGAGTAGCTCACCCTGCACGATCTGCAGTCGCACATCGGGTGTCACGAGAGTCGACCAGAACAGTGCGACGCCGTCGCGGATCGCCCTCGCGAGCCCGCCCTTCACCGGCAGGGACTCGGCGAGCAACGCGGCGATCTCCTCCACCACATCCTCGATGACGGCCTTGACCAGCTTTTCCTTGGTGGGGAAGACATATTGCAGGGTTCCGAGAGGTACACCGGCCTCGGCCGCGACGGCGCGAAGTGTCGTGGCGGCCACGCCCTCTCGCGCCATCACCGCCCGGGCCGCGGCGACCGACCGACGGCTCCGTTCCGACGCCTCGACGTAAACCACGGCGGACTCAGTCGGAGGCGGCGAGCGCCGCCAGCGCAGGCACCAACTGCGCCAACGCCTTCCCGCGGTGACTCAGCGAATCCTTCTCCTGCGCCGACAGTTCCGCCGAGGTGCGCCCGGCCGCCGCGGCGTCGTCCGGGACGAACAACGGATCGTAGCCGAAACCGTTGGCGCCGAGACCTTCTCGCAGGATTGTCCCGCGCCACTCGCCGCGCACGACCGTCTCGGTACCGTCGGGCACCACGAGTGCACAGGCCGAGACGAATGCAGCCCCGCGACGTTCGTCGGGAACGTCGGCGATCTGACTCAACAACAGCTCGTTGTTCGCCGCGTCGTCGCCGTGGCGTCCGCTCCAGCGAGCCGAGAGCACTCCCGGCATACCGTTGAGGGCGTCCACCGACAACCCGGAATCGTCGGCCAGACAAGGCAGTCCGGTCGCACGCGCTCCCGAGCGTGCCTTGATGAGCGCGTTCTCCTCGAAGGTTGCACCGGTCTCCGGTTCCTCGGGGTACTCCGGGACCGCGTCGAGTCCCACGACGTCGAGTCCCACGATGCCCGCGGCGCCGACGACGCGTCGCAGCTCCGCCAGCTTCTTGGCGTTGCGGCTGGCCAACAGAACGCGGCGGGGTGTCGAATCAGGAGCGTTCATGCGGTCGGCAACTCGCCCGGGTACGGCTCGTCGAGCACCGCGCGTTGCGCCTCGAAGAGCTTGGCGGTGCCGATCTCGGCGAGATCGAGCAGCTTCTCCAGGGTGGCGCGCGGGAAGGTCGCGCCCTCACCGGTGCCCTGCACCTCCACCAGGGTGCCGGCGTCGGTGGTCACGACGTTCATGTCGACCTCGGCCCGCGAATCCTCCTCGTAGGGCAGATCCAGCCGGACCCGGCCGTCGACCACGCCCACGCTGACCGCGGCGATCATGCACGACAACGGCTGCGGGTCGGAGAGTTTGCCCGCGGCACCCAGCCAGGTCACCGCGTCGGCGAGCGCGACGTACGCACCGGTGATCGCGGCGGTCCGGGTGCCGCCGTCGGCCTGCAACACGTCGCAGTCCAGCGCGATGGTGTTCTCCCCCAGCGCGGCGAGGTCGATGCAGGCACGCAGCGAGCGTCCGATGAGTCGGCTGATCTCGTGGGTGCGGCCTCCGACCTTGCCGGCGACCGATTCGCGGCGAGACCGCTCATGGGTGGCGGCGGGCAGCATCGCATATTCGGCGGTCAGCCACCCCAGGCCCGATCCCCGACGCCACGGCGGTACACCCTCGGTCACGCTGGCGGTGCACAGCACCCGGGTCTGTCCGAATTCCACCAGTACGGATCCGGCCGGATGGGAGGTGAATCCGCGGGTGAAGGTGATCGGTCGGAGTTCGTCGTCGGCCCTGCCGTCAGCGCGTGTCGTCACCCGATCAACTGTAGACACCGAGCGCGGTGACGCCGTCGGGGCGTCAGAAGTGGAAGATCTGTCCTTGCCGGACGAGTTCGACCGGACCGGAGAATGTGCTGCGTGCCTCGGCCATGATCACCGACGCGTCACACCACGGCGCGACATGGGTGATGGCCAAGGCCTTCGCGTTGGCCTTCGCAGCGGCCTCACCGGCCTCGATACCCGACAGGTGAAGATGCTCGGGGCGGTTGCCGGGATCATGGGTCCACGACGCCTCACACAGGAACAGGTCGGCGTCGACGGCGAGATCGATGAGTTCGTCACACGGCCCGGTATCTCCGCTGAAAGCGATCACGTGACCCTCCGGACCGGTGACGCGCAGCCCGTAGGTCTCCGGCGGGTGATCGAGCTTGATCGCGTGGATGTTCATCCCGCCCAGCGTGATCTCCATCCCGTCGGCCCACTCGTGCACGTCGAAGGTGTCGCTGATGTCGTCGATCTCGCCGGGGAATTCCGAGGACGCCGCGCCGATTCGCATCGCCACCCCCGACGGGCCGTAGAGCGGGGCCTTCTCCGGTGCCGGTCCGGGCGGGGCATAGCGGCGCCAGACCATCATCGCCGGCAGATCGAGGCAGTGGTCGGCGTGCATGTGGGAGAGCACGACCGCGATGTTGTCGGGATCGGACACCCGCATCAGCTCGCCGAAGACGCCGGGTCCGCAGTCCATCAGCACGGGTTGCTCGCCGGGCACCGAGAACAGGTAGCCCGAACAGGCTGCACCCGGTCCACCCACACTTCCCGAGCAACCGAGCACCGTGACACGCATAGCCCTACCTTGCCATGCGTGGGCGTCATGGTGGCCGGGTATCCGATCACAAGTCGGTGTGTGAACGACTCCCGCCGGTCACCTCAGATGCGGGCCACCGAGCCGACCGTCGGGCCGAGGAACCGAGTTGACAAGCGCGCGAACGATTCCGGATTTCCCGTGGCCTGAAACACTCGTTCGGCGGCGCGATCGGTGTGCGGGTGCAACATGTCGGAGCGGGTCAATACGGCAAAGAGGTCCTTGGCGGTTTCCTCGGCGCTGGAGACGAGTGTGACCTCGTCGCCCATGGCGAGGGCGATGACGCCCGAGAGCAGCGGGTAGTGGGTGCAGCCGAGCACCACGGTGTCGACGCCCGCGTCCTGCAGCGGCTCGAGGTAGCCCTGCGCCAAGCCTAGGATCTGGCGTCCGCTGGTGATGCCGCGCTCGACGAAGTCGACGAACCGAGGGCAGGCGATCGCGGTGATCTCCGCGTCCCGGGCGGCGGCGAAGGAGTCCTGATAGGCCTGCGAGGCGATGGTGGCCTCGGTCCCGATGACCCCGATACGACCGGTCTTGGTGGCCACCACCGCACGCCGCACAGCCGGCAGGACCACCTCGATCACCGGGATCGGCGCGTACCGCTCGCGGGCGTCGCGCAGACATGCCGCCGACGCGGTGTTGCACGCGATGACGATGGCCTTCACCCCGCGCTCGGCGAGCTCGTCGCCGATGGCCAACGCGTGCTTGCGGATCTGCGGGATGGTCAGCGGCCCGTAGGGGCCGTTGGCGGTGTCGCCGATGTAGACGATGTCCTCGTCGGGGAGCAGGTCGATGATCGCGCGGGCCACGGTGAGCCCGCCGACGCCGGAATCGAAGATGCCGATCGGGGCGTCGGGTCCGGGGGCGACTATTGCGACACCCCCGGCATCGGCGGACCGCCTGCGGCCGCGTTACCCGGAGATCGACGACGCCGGTCGCGGTCGGCGAGGAACCAGGCGGCAAGAACGCCGCCGATGGCCCCGAACAGATGTCCCTGCCACGAGACGGTCGGGTCGGTCGGCAGCACGCCCCACAGCACCGACCCGTAGACGAGCAGCAAGACCAGGCCACCGAGGATCTGCCAGAGGTTGCGATTGAACAATCCACGAACCAGCAGATAGGCGAGCCAGCCAAAGATCACCCCGGAGGCCCCGACGGTCACCGATCCGCTCGGCGCGAACAGCCACACGCCCAGTCCGGAGGTGATCCAGACGACCGCTGTGACGAACAGGAATCGCCGGGCGAGCAGCAACAGGAATCCGAGGACCACCCCGACCGCGAGGTTGGTCCACAAATGGTCCCAGTTGGCGTGCAGGAAGGGCGACCACACGATGCCGTCGAGTCCGTCGATACGACGCGGCTCGATGCCGGCCGAATCGAGGTCGTAATGGGTCGCGGCATCGATGGCCTCGACGATGATCAGGCCGATGACGATGAACACCATGACCAGCGCCGAGCGATGCCACAACGGGCGCCGCGTCGGCGGCGCTCCCGGTGTCTGGGTCGCGTTGATGGTGTTCTCCTCGGCGCCGGTGCCGGTGCCTTGTCGGTCGGGTTCGGTCGGTCAGATGCGGGGTCGGTCAGGTGCAGTCGGGGCGGATCGGGCCCTCAGGCCCAGAGCTGTCCCTCCAGGGCCTGCTCTGCTTCTTCCAGGCTACCGTCGTAGGCCCCGGTCGACAGATACTTCCATCCCGCGTCGGGCACGACGAAACCGATGTCGGCGCGCCGACCCGCCTTGAGCGCCTTGCGTCCGATCCCTCGCGCAGCCTGCAGGATCGCACCGGTGGAAATCCCGGCGAAGATGCCCTCGGTGTCGATGAGTTCGCGCACCCGGGCGACGGCGTCGATTCCGGTCACCGAGAATCGGCGGGTCAGCACCGAGTCGTCGTAGAGCTCGGGCACGAAGCCCTCGTCGATGTTGCGCAGCCCGTACACCTCGTCGCCGTACCGCGGCTCGGCGGCCACGATCTCGATGTCGGGGTCGCGCTCACGCAGATAGCGTCCCACCCCCATCAGGGTGCCGGTGGTGCCGAGCCCGGCGACGAAGTGCGTGATCTCGGGGAGGTCGGCGTAGAGCTCGGGACCGGTGCCCGCATAGTGCGCGCGCCAGTTGGCCTCGTTGCCGTACTGGTAGAGCATCACCCAGTCGTCGTGCTCGGCGGCAAGTTCCTTGGCCACCCGCACCGCGGTGTTCGAACCTCCGGCGGCCGGCGACGAGATGACTTCGGCGCCATACATTTTCAGTAGCGATCGGCGTTCCTCGGAGGTGTTCTCCGGCATCACACAGATCAGGTGGTAGCCCTTCAGCTTGGCGGCCATCGCCAACGAGATCCCGGTGTTGCCGCTCGTGGGTTCCAGGATCGTCGCCCCGGGCCTCAGGGTGCCGTCGCGTTCGGCCGCCTCGATCATCGCCAATGCGGGACGGTCCTTGATGGAGCCGGTCGGGTTACGGTCCTCGAGTTTGGCCCACAGCCGCACGTGCGGACCCTGCGTCGGATCGTCGTCCCAGCGCGGCGAGAGCCGCTGCAGACCGATCAGCGGAGTGTTGCCGACCGAGGCGATCAGCGAGTCGTAGCGGGTCACGACGTGGCGCTACCGCCGGCCACCGCGGGGAGGATGGTGACCTCGTCTCCGTCGTCGATGGTGGTGTCCAGACCACCGGAGAAGCGCACATCCTCGTCGTTGACGTAGATGTTGACGAAACGATGCAACTTGCCGTCGGCGACCAGCCGTTCGCGTAGCCCCGGGTTCGCCGACTCCAGGTTGTCGATGAGTTCACTCAACGTCGATCCCGTTGCGTCGACCCGCTTTTCACCACCGGTGTGGGTACGCAGGATCGTCGGGATGGACACGGTTACCGCCATGGTTGCTCAGCTCCTGATCTCGATCTCTTCTTCGGTGACCACCCCGTCGAGGATCCGGTAACTGCGGACCTCGTCGGTGTCGGGCTCGCGGGTGGACACCAGGACGTAGTGGGCGCCCGGCTCACTCGCGTACGACACGTCGGTACGGCTGGGGTAGGGCTCGGTTGCGGTGTGCGAGTGGTAGATCACCACCGGCTCCTCGTCCCGGCGGTCCATCTCCCGCCACACCTTGAGTTGTTCGAGCGAGTCGAATCGGTAGAAGGTCGGTGACCGTTCGGCGTTGACCATCGGGATGAACCGCTGTGGCTCGTCGGAGCCCTCGGGACCGGCGATCACCCCGCACGCCTCGTCAGGATGATCGGCACGTGCATGCGCGATCATCTGGTCCACCAGCTCGCGGCTGATCCGCAGCACTGCCACTCCTCGCTCTCATCGTCACACGTGCACTCCGCACATCGTGGCTACCCAACGTCCGGCTCGGCGACGCTATTCCGGTCGCCTGTCCGATCGCATGCTCTCGCAGGTCAGAGCCGCGCCCGGGCGGCTCGCGCCCGCGCCGCACACCCGTCATCCGTGCGAACTACAGCTGTTTTCACACCGTCGTCCGGCGCTGTAGCGTTTCGCCACAGTTCACGATCTGCGGTGCCGACTTCGACAACCGACATCGGCCCCCGGGGGAACCTCAGAGAATCAGGAGCTCACCACATGCACCGTGCCCACCGTGTTGCCACGGCCGCCATCGCCACGGGTATCGCCGCTGCCATCACACTCACCGGCTGCTCGTCGGATTCCGACAGCGGCTCGGGTGGCAACAACACCACCGCCTCGTCGTCGATGAACGATCCGGCCGCCCTCATCAACGCCGCCGCCGACAAGACCGCCGCCCTCACCGGCGCCCATCTGGGCCTCACCGTCGACGGCAAGGTTCCCAACGTGACCGTCAAGAAGGTCGACGCCGATCTGGTGACCAAGCCCAAGACCGCGGCCAAGGGCACCGCGACGGTGATGCTGGGCACCACCGACAGCGCCGCACCGTTCGTCTACGTCGATCAGCACCTCTACGCCGACATCGGCAACAAGGGCTACGTCGACTACGGCGACGGCCGCTCCGTCTACGACGTCTCGGTCGTTCTCAACCCCGAGAAGGGCCTGGCGAATCTGCTGCGGAACATGCAGGACCCCAAGACCTCCGGCACCGAGGACATCGGCGGCGTCAAGGCCACCCGCGTCACCGGGACCGTCGCCGCCAAGCAACTCGCCGCGCTGACCGGGACCAACATCACCAAGAACCAGGACGCCCAGGTTCCGGTGAACGTCTGGATCACTCCCGACAACCAGCTCGCCCGAGTGGTCCTCATACCGGCGACCAACTCCACGATGACGATGAACCTGTCGAACTGGAACAACACCGTCGAGGTCACCAAACCGGCGACGATCGCCACCCCGTCCCCCTCCGGAACCCCCAACCCGTCCGACGCCTCGCGCGCGCCGGCCTGATCACCCGCTCACGCAAGGAGACAGCTCATGAGTACTCGCAAGCGTCTGGTTGCCTCGGCCGTCGCCGTGGGCGCGGTGGGTGCAGCGCTCGTCGCTCCCGCCGCCCTCGACACCGCCCCCGCCGCCCACGCCTATGGCAACTACTACGGCGCGATCGCGTTGAACACCTCGACCGGGGACGCCGGACGAGCGTGGGACTACGACTCCTCCGCCGAGGCCTCGAACGCGGCCCTCGATGCCTGCGGCTACGGCTGCAAGGTCGTGGTCCAGTTCGTCAACGGTTGCGGCGCGGTCGCCTCGTCACCGTCGTATTGGGGCTACGGCCGCGGCCCCAGCCTCTACAGTGCCCAGTCGAACGCGCTCTACGCCGCAGGCGGCGGCGAGATCTACACCTGGGTCTGCACCTCGGACCACCAATAACCACCGCCCCGCTCTCACCGGCGGGCCACCGGAGACCGTGATGGCGTCAGCGCAATGCTGACGCCATCACGCGTCGGTAGGCGGGGATGCCTGCAACCGGTTCGGCGGCGACGATCGCCGCGATGACCGCATCCCGGGTGACCTCGGTGGCGACCGCACACACCTGCGCCAGCACCGCGGTGTCGGGGTTCATGCCGGGCGGGATCGCCGGTGTCGGCGCCACCGGGTGCGCTCCGGTGCTCACGGCGAAGATGGTGTCGCCGTCGAGCGGCGAGTGCACCGGACGGATCGCCAGGGCGAGCCCGTCGTGCGCCGACATCGCCACCCGCCGCAACGACGCCGGGGCGAACGCCGCGTCGGTCGCGACGACGCCGATCGTGGTGTTGAGGACGGTCGGCTTGGCGACGACGTCTGCCAGCGCGGCCACCTCGGCCGGCGCCGGCTGCTGCAGACCCAGTCGAGCCAGCTCGGATTGGCCGACCCCCCAAGGCAATCCGGTATCCGGGTCGATCACCGCACCGACCGGGTTGGCGACGATGAGCGCGCCCACCAGGATCCCGGCGGCCGGGCCCTCCTCGATCCGTCTACTCGTCGTGCCGACACCGCCCTTGAGGGCACCGGCCCGCGCACCCGCACCGGCACCGACGCTGCCCACCGCAAACTCGCGACCCGCCGAGCGCACCGCCGCGGTACCGAACCCCGCGTCCGGACGGTTCTCCCAGGCCCCGACCGGGAGGTCGAAGATCACCGCGGCGGGAACGATCGGGACCACGTGCCCGTGCGCGTCCATCGGCAGGCCCACACCGTGGCGCTCGAGTTCGCTCATCACGCCGTCCGCGGCGGCCAGCCCGTAGGCGCTGCCACCGGTCAGGACCACGGCATGGGCGGTGGTGACGGTGTTCGCCGGATCGAGCAGATCGGTTTCGCGGGTACCCGGACCACCACCGCGTACGTCGACGGCCGCGCACGGGCGCGGCCCGTCGATCCGGATCACCGTGGTGCCGCTGCACCAGCCGGTCCCCGGCGGGTCGTCGGGGCCGCCACCGCCGACGGTCACCTCGGCATCGATGCGGTGGTGATGGCCGACGGTGATCCCGTCGATATCGGTGATGCGGTTGCCCGCCTGCGACATTCGCGTGTCCGACTCCCCCGTCACATCAAGGCCTCGACGAGCAGTTCCTGCATCACCGTCAGCCAGTGGTAGACGTCGAGATGGGCGGCATGCGGATGACCATCGGGCAGCTGGTCGGGGGTGTCCTCGGAGATACCGAGCATCGCGCCGAGAGCCAGCCGGACGTCGTTGAGCGCGGTCAGCCAGTCGAGAGCCTGTGCCTCGGTCAGGGCGATGTCGCCACCGCCGGCGGGCAACGAATCCAGCAAGGTCCGGGCGGCCCCGAGTTTGGCGTCGATGATCTTCGGCTCGTTCAGGCTGCGCATCGCGGCGTTGAGGTCGCCATTGATCATCTCCGCTTCCAGGTCACGCTCCTGGTCGGGACGATGGAAATCGGGCAGCAACCGGCCAAGGGTGAGATCGGTCGGCGGCGACGAGTGGCCCGTGCGGATGCCGGTCATCGCAGCGAGTTCGTCGGTGGGCGCGCTCGATTCCCGTTCGGTGAGGAGGTCGGTCATCGAGGTCACCATCGACGCGAGCAGCTCGACCTCATGGCGTTCGAGGTTGGAGCAGATCCGCATCCGCGAACCCCGACCCTGCCTTTTCCAGGTGCGCACGCGCGCTCAGCAATCCCGCTGCATCGTCGCCCACAATCCCGCGGCATGCAGCTTTCGGACGTCGGACTCCACCTTGTCGCGGCCGCCGCTGGACACCACCGCGCGCCCCTCGGTGTGCACCTGCATCATCAGCTCGTTCGCCCGGGCCTCGGAGTAGCCGAAGATCTTCTGGAAGACGAAGGTGACATACCGCATCAGGTTGACCGGGTCGTCCCACACGACCGTCATCCACGGGCGGTCGAGGTCCGATGCGCCCTCGGCGACGGTGGGTTCGGCGACGGCCGCACCACCGGGAGTAGCCTCATGCGCACGCATTCCGTCAGGCGCCATACGTCCAAGGGTAAGGGATCAACAACGTGGACAACACCGCCCTGCTGACCGATCACTACGAGGTCACCATGGTCCGCGCAGCGCTGCGCCACCCGATCGCGCACCGCCGGTGCGTCTTCGAGGTGTTCGCGCGGCGCCTGCCCGACGGCAGGCGCTACGGCGTGGTCGCCGGTACCGGACGGGTCATCGACGAGCTGGCACGCTTCCGATTCGGCGACGAGGAGATCGCGGTCCTCGAACGCTTCTGCGATGCCGAGACGATCGCCTGGCTGCGTGACTACCGGTTCTCCGGTGACATCGACGGCTACCGCGAGGGTGAGCTGTACTTTCCCGGATCCCCGATCCTGACCGTGCGCGCGAGTTTCGCCGAGGGGGTACTGCTCGAGACCCTGATCCTGTCGATCCTCAACCACGACAGTGCGATCGCGTCGGCGGCGGCGCGGATGGTCAGCGCTGCCGGCAACCGGCCGATCATCGAGATGGGGTCGCGCCGCACCCACGAGCGGGCAGCGGTCTCCTCGTCGCGGGCGGCCTACATCGCGGGCGTCGCGGCCACCTCCAACCTGGAGGCGGCCCGCACCTACGGGGTGCCGAGTGCCGGCACCGCCGCGCACGCGTTCACCCTCGGCTTCGCCGGGCCCGACGGCCCCGACGAGAAGGCGGCCTTCGCCGCGCAGATCGAGGCGCTCGGTGTCGGCACCACGCTGCTCGTCGACACCTACGACATCACCGCCGGGGTCCGCAACGCCATCGAGGTCGCCGGACCCGAACTCGGGGCGGTGCGCATCGACTCCGGCGACCTCGGCGTGCTCGCCCGACAGGTCCGCGATCAGCTCGACTCCCTCGGCGCCACCGGCACCAAGATCGTCGTGTCCGGCGATCTCGACGAGTACGCCATCGCCTCGCTGCGCGCCGAACCCGTCGACACCTACGGGGTGGGCACCTCCTTGGTCACCGGCAGCGGTGCACCCACCGCCGGCATGGTCTACAAGCTCGTCGAGGTCGACGGCACCCCCGTCGCCAAACGCGCCAGCCACAAGGAATCGCGGGGTGGTGCCAAGACCGCCGTCCGCGCGGCCCGACCCAGCGGCACCATCGTCGAGGAGATCATCCACCGCACGGGCGATCCGCTGCCGGACACCCACGGGCTCGTCACCCGCGACCTGCAGATCCCGCTCGTCCGTTCCGGCGAGCCCGTCGACGATCTGCCAAACCTGTCCGACGCGCGCGACCACCTCGGCCGCGGCCTCGTGAGCCTGCCGTGGGAGGGACTCGGCCTGTCGCACGGTGATCCGGCGGTGCCGACGCGCTACGTTCTGGGTTGAGCATTCCGGGCCACCGCCTTCCCGTCGCCCGTCACCAGCCGCCTGTCCACCGCCCCGAGGAGAATCATGAGCAGCCCGCAGTCCGGCGAATGGTCCGGCCCGGCCGACGCCCTGGTCATCGTCGACGTCCAGAACGACTTCTGCGAGGGCGGTGCGCTGGGCGTCCGCGGGGGTAACGCCGTGGCGGGTGCGATCAACAGCATCCTGGGCGACTACCGGACCGTGGTGGCCACACGCGATTATCACATCGATCCGGGTGCGCACTTCTCCGACGACCCCGACTACGTCGACTCGTGGCCGCCGCACTGTCGGGTCGGCACCGATGGTGTGGCGTTCTCGCCCGCGCTGGACACCTCGACGGTCGCCGATGTCTTCTCCAAAGGCGAGTACAGCGCCGCCTATTCGGGATTCGAGGGCGCCGACGACGACGGGGTATCCCTCGAACGGTGGCTGCGCGTGGCCGGGGTGAACTCGGTGGACGTCGTCGGGATCGCCACCGACCACTGCGTGCGTGCCACTGCCCTCGACGCCGCGCGCGCCGGTCTGCGTACCCGCGTGCTGCTCAACTTCACCGCCGCCGTCGACACATCGACAGCCAAGGCCGCGCTCGACGAGATGCGTTCGGCGGGAATAACTCTCGACGGCGATCTGCTGTACAGTGGCGCATCCGAGGAGTCCTGAGCCGCATCCATGACCGATCTTCCCTCGGTGACCGAGCTGCTCGACGCGGCGGTCACCGCATTGTCCGGCCGTCGTCGCGACGGCCAGCTGCGCATGGCCAACGCCGTCGATCACGCCATCGACGTCGGCGAGCATCTCGCCGTCCAGGCGGGCACCGGCACCGGTAAGTCACTGGCCTACCTGGTGCCCGCGATCCGGCATGCCGTGGCCTCCGGCGACACGGTGGTGGTGTCGACGGCGACGATCGCCCTGCAGCGCCAACTTGTCGAGCGGGATCTGCCACGGCTCGCCGATGCCCTGGCCGGCCCGCTCGGGCGCAAGCCGACCTTCGCGATCCTCAAGGGCCGCTCGAATTACCTGTGCCTGCACAAGATCCACGCGGGCGCCGTCGAGGAACCCGATACCGAGCTCTTCGATGCCTTCGAGCTGTCCCGGACCGGCCGCGAGGTCACCCGGCTGCGGGAGTGGACCTCCGACACCGAGACCGGTGACCGCGATGACCTGTCCCCCGGAGTCGCCGACCGCTCCTGGCGACAGGTCAGCGTGTCGGCGCGGGAGTGTCTGGGAGCGACCAACTGCTCCTACTCCGAGGACTGTTTCGCCGAACGCGCACGCCGAGCCAGCGCCCAGGTCGACGTCGTCGTCACCAATCACGCGATGCTGGCCATCGACGCGCTCAGCCCTGCCAACGTCCTGCCCGATCACGACGTGGTGATCATCGACGAGGCGCACGAACTCGTCGACCGCATCACCTCGGTCAGCACCGCGGAGGTCTCGGCGGCAGCGGTGGCCAACCTGTCCAAGCGGGTCGGCAAACTCGTCGACGAAGAAACCGTCGATGCGCTCATCGGTGCCGGTGAGCACCTCGGTGAGCTCCTCGAGGAATGTCCGCCCGGCGAGTGGACGGCCATGCCGCCTGCGGCCGGCGCCACGCTGACGGTGCTGCGCGACCGCCTGTGGGCCACGCGTGGTGCCATCGGGCCGGTCCGCGGCCTCGGGGCGAGCGGCGACGAGGGTGCCGCCGCGGCCCGCTCGGCCGCGCTCACCGGACTCGAGGATCTCCACGACACGATCGTGCGGCTGCTCGGGGCGTTCTCCGAGCCGGAGGTGGCCAAGCGTCGTGACGTGGTCTGGGTGGGCCACGAGCGGGTGGGCCGCGGGCCATCGGCGAGCACCCGCCCGGTGCTACACATCGCACCGCTGTCGGTCGGCGGGTTGCTGCGCAGCACCCTGTTCTCCACCTCCACGGTGATCCTGACCTCGGCGACGCTGACCATCGGCGGTTCGTTCGACGCGCTGGCCGCCACCTGGGGGTTGCCGGCTTCGGGGCGCGGTGCAGACACCCCGGCCGCCGACGAGGTCGATGACCCGGGACCGGACGGGTCATCACGGGACGGGTCCGGGAGAGACAGGTCTGGGCGAGACAGGTCTGGGCGATCCGCGGTGGCCGCGCGGACGGCGACCGCGACGGGCAAGGCCGCCCCGTCGGACGAGGGTACTGTCCGCTGGACCGGTCTCGACGCCGGCTCACCGTTCGACTATCCGCGCTCGGCGATCCTCTATGTCGCCCGCCACCTCCCACGGCCCGGGCGCGACGGACTGGCCCCGGCGACCCTCGACGAGATCGAGTCGCTGATCGGTGCCGCCAACGGACGCACCCTCGGTTTGTTCTCGTCGATGCGGGCGGCGCGCGCGGCCGCCGATGCATTGGCCGACCGCGTGTCGGTGCCGATCCTGTGCCAGGGTGACGACACCACCTCGACGTTGGTCAAGCAATTCGCCGAGGACCCGGAGACCTGCCTGTTCGGCACGTTGTCGCTGTGGCAGGGCGTCGATGTGCCCGGGCCGTCGTTGAGTCTGGTGCTCATCGACAGGATTCCGTTCCCCCGGCCGGACGATCCGCTGCTCACCGCCCGTCAGCGCGCCGTCGACGCCCGCGGCGGCAACGGTTTTCTGTCGGTCGCCGCCAACCATGCCGCGCTGCTGCTCGCGCAGGGCGCCGGTCGGCTGCTGCGTTCGGTCGACGACCGTGGTGTGGTCGCGGTGCTCGATTCGCGTCTGGCGACCGCCGGATACGGCGGCTACCTCGCGGCGTCGCTACCACCCTTCTGGCGGACCACCGACCCCACCGTGGTCCGGTCGGCACTGAGCAGGCTGACAGGGGTGCCCGTACGCTGATCCTGGCGCGCGGAGCGCTCCGAGCGACAAGAATGGGTACCACGCCCCGGCGCAGAGGCCGCGGTGAGCAACGACGCATCCTCGCACCGACACGCGGTCGGGGTGAGAAGGGAGACCGTCTGTGATCGGCCGGATGGGCATCGACGACATCCAACCCTTGGTTTCGGCGGGCCAGTATCCAGCCAAAGCCGTTGTCGGAGAAACGATCCCGATCAGTGCGACCGCGTGGCGCGAGGGCCACGACGCACTCGGGGTCACTGTGCGGATCGAGGCCCCGCGCCGACGCGTCTACGAGATCACCATGACGCCGTCGATCGAGCCCGACCAGTTCAACGCCGTCTTCGTCCCCGACACCGAGGGCTACTGGACGTTCCGCGTCGAGGCCTGGAGCGACCCGTACACGACCTGGCGGTCGGCGATCGTCAAGAAGATCGAGGCCGGTCAGTCCGCTGCGGACCTGGCCAACGACCTCGAGATCGGCGCGCGCGTGCTCTCCCGGGCCCGCGACCAGATCGCCCCCACCGAACGCGGGGTCCTCTCCGACGCGATCCGCCTGCTGCGCGCCGAGGACATGTCCCTGTCGACGCGGGTCGCCCCCGCCATCGCCGACGCCGTCACCTCACTGCTGCACCAACACCCGGTCCGCGAGATGGTCACCAAGAGCCGCAACCACCGCGTCTGGGTGGATCGCCGACGCGCGCTGTTCGGCTCGTGGTACGAGATGTTTCCGCGCTCGACCGGCGGATGGGACAACGAGGGGCGCCCGGTGCACGGCACCTTCCTCACCGCGGCGCAGGATCTGCCCCGCATCGCCGACATGGGATTCGACGTCGTCTACCTGCCGCCGATCCATCCGATCGGCGAGGTCAACCGCAAGGGCCCCAACAACACCCTGATCGCCGGAGCCGAGGACGTCGGCTCGCCCTGGGCGATCGGGTCCCGCGACGGTGGCCACGACGCCATCCACCCGCGCCTGGGCAGCGAGGAGGATTTCACCTACTTCGTCGGACGGGCGCGCGAACTCGGCATGGAGATCGCACTCGACCTCGCATTGCAATGCGCCCCGGACCACCCGTGGGCCACCGAGCATCCCGACTGGTTCACGATCCTGCCGGACGGCACCATCGCCTACGCGGAGAACCCACCCAAGAAGTACCAGGACATCTATCCGCTCAATTTCGACAACGACCGCGCCGGCATCTATGCAGGTGTGCTACGCGTGGTGCTGCACTGGATCAATTTGGGCGTCAACATCTTTCGCGTCGACAATCCGCACACCAAGCCGCCGAACTTCTGGGAATGGCTGATCACCGAGATCAAGAAACGCCATCCCGACGTGTTGTTCCTGGCCGAGGCATTCACCCGCCCCGCACGACTCTACGGACTGGCGCGCCTCGGGTTCACGCAGTCCTACACGTATTTCACGTGGAAGACCGCGCGCTGGGAGCTCGAGGAGTTCGGCAACGAACTCGCCGCACACGCCGACGAGGCCCGGCCGAATCTCTTCGTCAACACCCCGGACATCCTCCACGAGAGCCTGCAGCATGGTGGCCCGGGCATGTTCGCATTGCGGGCGGCGCTGGCGGCGACCCTCTCCCCGACCTGGGGTGTGTATTCGGGATACGAACTCTACGAACACCTGCCGGTCCGGGAGGGCAGCGAGGAGTACCTCGATTCGGAGAAGTACCAACTGCGCCCACGCGATTACAAGGCGGCCGCGTCCCGAGGGGAATCCCTGGAACCGTGGATCACCTCGCTCAACGCGATCCGGCGTCGTCATCCGGCTCTGCAGCAGTTGCGCAACATCACCTTTCACCACATCGAGAACCCGGCGCTGATCGCCTACTCCAAGATCGACCCCGCCTCCGGGGACCGGGTACTGGTCGTCATCAACCTCAATCCGTTCGGCACCGAGACCGCGACCCTGTGGCTCGACATGCCCGCCCTCGGTTTCGACTGGCAGGACCACTTCGGGGTCCGCGACGAGGTCACCGGAGAGGAGTACACCTGGGGTCAGGCGAACTACATCCAACTCGAACCGTGGCGCGCGGTGGCCCATATCCTGGCCCTGCCGCCCCTCGATCCGGCGCTCGCGCAACAGCTTTCCTACCGCATCCGGTGAGGAACGAGGAGAGGACGACGACGTGACCAATCCCCCGCAATTCCCCACCCCCGACGATCCCCGGCCCACGGCCTCGCCGGCGTGCGGCGAGCCCGACCCGAACGCCTCCGGCCACGATCTGCGACGGATCGATGCCCTGACCCATCCCGACCCGCATGCCTTCCTCGGCGCTCACGACACCGGGACCGGTTTCACCGTGCTGCGGACGCTGCGTCCCACCGCGACGTCGGTCACCGCGGTCATCGGCGGCGTCGACTATCCGATGACCGCCCAGACCGACGATCTGTTCGTCGTCGCGGTCCCGATCGAGGGTCTCATCGACTACCGCTACCGCGTGGAGTATCCCGACGGCGCGGGCGGCCACGAGTCCTATGTCGTCGCCGACGGTTATCGCTTCCTGCCGAGCGTCGGCGAGACCGACCGCTACTTGTTCGGCGAGGGCCGCCACGAGCGTTTGTGGGAAATCCTCGGGGCGCGGCCGGTCAGCTACACCACTCCCGACGGCGAGGTGTCGGGGACCGCGTTCTCGGTGTGGGCTCCGAACGCCCACGGCGTGGCGGTGATCGGCGATTTCGACTGGACCGGGCGCACCGCGCCGATGAGATCGCTGGGCTCCAGCGGCATCTGGGAGGTCTTCCTGCCCGACATCGGCGCGGGCACCCAGTACAAGTTCAAGGTGCACGGCGCCGACGGGGTGATCCGGGAGAAGGCCGACCCGATGGCGTTGGGCACCAACGTGCCCCCGGCGACCGCGTCGGTGGTGACCACCTCGGCGCACGAGTGGTCCGACGACGCGTGGATCGCCACCCGTGCCGCCTCCGCACCGGCCACCGAACCGATGAGCATCTACGAGGTGCACCTCGGGTCGTGGCGAATGGGGTTGTCCTACCGGGAGATCGCCGAGCAACTCGGCGACTACCTCGTCGAAAAGGGCTTCACCCACGTCGAATTCCTGCCGGTCGCCGAGCACCCCTTCGGCGGCTCGTGGGGATATCAGGTCACCAGCTATTACGCGCCCTCGGCCCGGTTCGGCCACCCCGACGACTTCCGGTATCTCGTCGACCACCTGCATTCGCTCGGGATCGGCGTACTCGTCGACTGGGTGCCCGCCCACTTCCCCAAGGACGAATGGGCATTGGCGCGTTTCGACGGCACCGCCCTGTACGAACACGCCGACCCGATGCGCGGCGAGCAACTCGACTGGGGCACATACGTCTTCGACTTCGGCCGCCACGAGGTACGCAACTTCCTGGTCGCCAACGCGCTGTTCTGGTTCGACGAATTCCACATCGATGGCCTGCGCGTCGACGCGGTCGCCTCGATGCTCTACCTCGACTACTCGCGCCCGGCCGGCGGCTGGCGTCCCAACATCTACGGTGGGCGCGAGAACCTCGAGGCGGTGCAGTTCCTACAGGAGACCAATGCCACTGTGCACAAGCATTTCCCGGGCGTGGTCACGATCGCCGAGGAATCGACGGCATGGCCGGGCGTGACCCGCATGACCGATCTGGGCGGGCTGGGCTTCAGCTTCAAGTGGAACATGGGCTGGATGCACGACACGCTCGGCTACCTCGGGCGTGATCAGGTTCACCGCAGCTTCCACCACCACGAGATCACCTTCTCGATGATGTACGCGTGGAGCGAGAACTTCGTCCTGCCGCTCTCCCACGACGAGGTCGTCCACGGCAAGGGCACACTGTGGACCCGGATGCCCGGCGACTCGTTCACCAAGGCCGCCGGGGTCCGCGTGTTCCTGGCATATCAGTGGGCGCATCCGGGCAAGCAATTGCTGTTCATGGGACAGGAATTCGGTCAGACCGGCGAGTGGGCCGAGGACCGCAGCCTGGATTGGTCACAGATGTCGGGCTGGGAAGGCGAATTGCATTCGGGCATCTCGGCTCTCGTGACCGATCTCAACCGGGTCTACCGACAGACCCCGGCCTTGTTCAGCGCGGACACCGACCCGGCGGGTTACGAGTGGATCGACGCCAACGACACCGCCAACAACGTCATCAGCTTCCTTCGATACGGAGCGGACGGTTCGGTTCTCGCATGTCTGTTCAACTTCTCCGGCTCCGATCGCAGCAACTACCGCGTCGGGCTTCCGGTGGCGGGCACCTGGGCCGAGGTCCTCAACACCGATTCGTCGGCGTATTCGGGTTCCGGTCAGGGAAATCTCGGCAGCGTCGTCACCGACGACCAACCGTGGCATGCCCGTCCGGTCTCGGCGACGGTGATGCTCCCGGCGAACTCGGCGATCTGGCTGGCCCCGGTGCCGGTCGATTCCCCGACCCATTCCGCTCCAACGCCCCCGTGATCGCCCACGTCGGTTGAACCCCCGACGGCGCCGGGTCGAGATCCTCGACCCGGCGCCGTCGTCTGTGTGGCCTGCTGGACGCCTTGCGCTTTCACTATTCAGCGTTACTATGTACTAGTAGTCAGCAACACTGAGTAGTACTTCACACCCGAGTATCGGAGGACGCGTTGGGCAAACAAATGACCGAGATGCTCAAGGGCACGCTGGAGGGCATCGTCCTGGCGATCCTGAGTCTGCGCGCGGCCTACGGGTACGAGATCACCGCGGCACTGCGGGAACAGGGTTTCACCGACATCGCCGAGGGAACCGTCTACGCGTTGCTGTTGCGCATCGAGAAGCGCGGACTGGTCGACGTGGAGAAGGTGCCGTCGGAGAAGGGTCCGCCCCGAAAGGTGTACTCCCTCAACGTGTCCGGTCACGAGTACCTCGACGAGTTCTGGCGCACCTGGGATTTCCTCACCGACCGGCTCGACACACTTCACCACCGAAAGGAACAACCGTGATGCTCACCAAGATCATCGGCGACAAGAAACGTTGGCGCGCATACAAAGCGCGGAGGGACGCATTACCGGACCATCTGCGCACCGTCCTCGAGGCCGTCGAGCACTACATCTACTACTTCGCCTCCTCGGAGACCGATGCCCTGATGTCGTTGCTCACCGACCTCGCCGACCTCTTCGAGCAGGCCGCCGCCGACCGGACCCCGGTCGCCGACCTCGTCGGCGACGACCCGATCGAGTTCGCCGAGGGATTCCTGCGCAATTACCCGGAGGCGTCGTGGATCAGCAAGGAACGCAAGCGATTGACCACGGCGCTCGATCAGGCGATCGCCGCCGAGGCGAGCAACCCCGACACAGACACCCCGGAGCGTGAGAAATGACCGCCGAGCCCGCCATCTCCGTTGCCGGACTGCGTAAGTCGTTCAAGGAACTCGAGGTCCTGCGCGGGGTCGACTTCGAGGTGGCGCCCGGCAGCATCTTTGCCCTGCTCGGCTCCAACGGGTCGGGCAAGACCACCACGGTCAAGATCCTCACCACGCTTGCCCGGCCCGACGCCGGCACCATCCGGGTCCTGGGTCACGATGTCACCCGGCAGCCACAACTGGTACGCGAATCCATCAGCCTGACCGGACAATTCGCGGCGGTCGACGACATCCTCACCGCCCGCGAGAACCTCGTCCTCGTCGCCCGGTTGCGCCATCTACCCGACGCCGACGCCGTGGCCGAGCACCTGCTGGACCGGTTCTCGTTGATCGACGCCGCCGACCGTCGGGTCGCCACGTTCTCCGGCGGGATGCGACGACGACTCGACATCGCCATGAGCCTGATCGGCGAACCACCGGTCATCTTTCTCGACGAACCCACCACCGGACTGGATCCGCAAGCGCGCCTGGAGGTCTGGGAGTCGATCACCGACCTCGCCCGACGCGGTACCACGGTGCTGCTGACCACCCAGTACCTCGAGGAGGCCGAACACCTCGCCGACCGAATCGCGATCCTCCATCAGGGGCGCATCATCCAGAACGGCACCCTCGCCCAGCTCACCGCGCTCCTCCCGCCCGCCGAGGTCGAGTACGTCGTCAAGCAGCCCTCGCTCGAAGACGTCTTCCTCGCGGTGATCGGCGAGGACACCACCCGTACGACCAAGGAGCCGTGATGGCCACACATTTCGCCACCGACACCACTGCCCTACTCGGCCGCACCCTGCGGCATGTGACGCGCAGCCCGGACACGATCATCACCACCGCGGTCATGCCGATCGCCTTCCTGCTGCTGTTCGTCTACGTCCTCGGCGGTGCGATCCAGACCGGTTCGGGCCCCTACATCGACTACCTGTTGCCGGGCATCCTGCTGATCACGGTGGCGTCGGGGATCTCCTACACCGCGTTTCGGCTGTACTCGGACATGGCCGGTGGGATGGTCGAGCGCTTCCAATCCATGCCGATTGCACGCTCGGCGACCCTGTGGGCGCATGTGCTGACCTCGTTGCTGGCCAACATGGTGGCCGTGGCCATCGTGGTGCTGGTCGCGGTGGCAATGGGGTTCCGGTCGAGTGCCGGCGTCCTCGGGTGGCTCGCGGTGGCCGGCATCCTCGTCGTCTTCACCCTCGCGCTGACCTGGGTCGCGGTCATCCCCGGGCTCACCGCGAAGAGCGTCGACGGCGCGAGTGCATTCTCCTACCCGCTGATCTTCCTGCCGTTCATCAGCTCCGCATTCGTGCCGACCGAGTCGATGCCCGGACCGGTGCGGGCCTTCGCCGAGCATCAGCCGGTGACCTCGATCGTGAACAGCATTCGCGCACTGTTCGCCGGGCAGCCGGTCGGCGGCGACCTCTGGATCGCCCTGGGATGGTGCGTCGGCATCCTGGTGATCGCCTACGCCGCCGCGATGGTCGTCTACCGACGCAAGGTGTCGTGAACTCCATGACCCGCGCTCCGGCACGGCTCTGGTCGAACCGCTATCGGTTCAGCGCGGGTCGGACTCAGAACAGGGCACTCGCGAGCTTGCGCCGGGCGGCGACGACGAACGGCTCGGCCGGATCGAACAACTCGAAGAGCTCGAGCAGCCGGGTGCGGGCGCGGGTGCGGTCGTCACCGGCGGTCGCGCGCACCACCTCGATGATCCGATCGAATGCCGCCTCGGGCTGCTGGGCGAGCAGAAGCACGTCGGCCGCCGCCAGTTGCGCGTCGACATCTGCGGCCGCGGCGGTCTCCACGATGGCCGGATCGTGGGCCTGGGCCCGTAGCACGAACTCGAGGTTGCGTGCCGCCGAGGCGGCCTCGACGTTGTCGGGCTCGGCCTCCACGATGGCCCGGTACGCGCCGAGTGCGCCGTCGAAGTCCCCGGAGTCGAGCAACTCCTCGGCGGCGTCCATCCGTGGATCTGAGGCCTCGGGCTCCGGCTCGTCGGCGTCGGGCACCCCGGTGAGGTGACCGCCGACCTGGGAGAGGATCTCATCGATCCACGCGGTGATCTCCTGCTCGCTGCGTACCCCGTTGAACGCGGCGACCGGTTGGCCCGCGGCGATCGCCACGACCATCGGGATCGACTGCACGCGGAAGGCCTGGGCGATACGGGGATTGGCGTCGACGTCGACCTTGGCGAGCACCCACTGCCCGCCGGCCGAGGCCGCCATCCGCTCGAGCACCGGCGAGAGCTGCTTGCAGGGCTCACACCAGGTGGCCCACAGGTCGACGACGACGAGTTGCCGTGTCGACCGGGCGAGCACGTCGGTCTCGAAGGTCTCCTCGGTCACGTCCACCACCGATCCCGGCGAGGCGGAACCCGGCGAGCTCGGGCCGGATGCCGGCGGTCCGCCGGGAGCTGCGGAACGCTGTGGTTGCGCGCGTTGGGCTTCCGCGCGTTCCTTCAGTGCGGACAGGTCGACTGCACCGGACATCGCGACAGCTGCGGCCGCCTGCTGGGCTGCGGCTGCCTGTGCCCTGTTGGAAGGTCTGCTCACCCCTACAGTGTGTCATGACCGCGCGTCGCGCTCACACGCGTGAGGTGCGCTCACCTCTGTCGGGCGCGGCGACCACCCCGGCGGCCACGACCGCGAAAGCGAGGGCGACCAACACCGGTGTGAGGCCGAGACGCAGACTCGAGTGGCCGCTGATCACGCCGACGATCGCGGGCCCGGCGAGCATGCCGAGATAGCCACAGCCCACCACCATCGAGATCGCCCGCCCGCTCGAGTGCTCGGTGAGATTGCCCGCGGCGGTGAAGATCTGCGGGATGAGCCCGGCCAACCCGATGCCGAAGATCGTCCATCCGATGATCGCGACGATCGCCGAGGAGGTGGTCGGCGTCGACGGGACGAACACGATGACCATCCCGACGGCTCCGATGACCGCACCCCCACGCACCACCGACACCGGTCCCACACGTGCCGCGATGGGATCGACGACGAACCGGGCGACCATCATCGCCGCGCTGAAACTCGCGAATGCGATGGCGCCGACCGCCTCCCGGGTGCCGAAGGTCTCGACGACGTGCAACGCACTCCAGTCGTACGACGTGCCCTCGGCGAGCATCAGCACGAACGCCAATGCCGCCATCACCGACAGGCGTCGCAGGTCCACCTCGCGCCACCAGCGAACACGTGGGGCATCCGGCGAGGCCGGGACACCTGGTTGGGGCGACTCCGTGTCGGCGTCACCGCCGGGGGCGCCCTGCGCCGAAACCGAGACCGGGGCACCACCCCGGGCGACGATTCCCCGTGCCGCGACGGCAACCACGACCAGCCCGATGCCGGCGAGCACCGCCACCGTCGCCACCACCGGCCATTGAATCCACAGCCCCAGGGCCACCGCACCGGAACCGAGAAGTCCACCGACGGAGAAGAAACCGTGAAACGCCGACATGATCGGGCGTCGATAGATCCGTTCGACGACGACGGCCTGCGCGTTCATCGACACGTCGAGAGAACCGTTGGCGAACCCGAAGAGGGCGAGCGCGCAGGCGAGGCCGACCGGGTCGGTGGCCAGGACCGGACCCAGCATGGCCGGGCACAGGACGACCGCTGCGGCGATCGTGGTAGTTCGCGAGCCGACGCGGTCGATCAGATGCCCGCACACCTGCATCCCGACGAAGGCCGCCGCGCCCACGAGCAACAGCAACCCGCCCAACAACTCGTGCGAGGTGCCGGTGCGTTCGGTGATGACCGGGATGTGGGCCACCCAGAGCGCGGCCAGAAAGCCGTTGAGGCAGAAGATCGCGGTCACACCGGCACGAGATCGACCCAGATGCTCGGGCGCCGTCGACCGCCCGGAATCGGTCAATTCTCCAGATGGGCGTCGACCCGGGCGACCTTGCCCGCCAGTTCGCCGGTGTGCCCCGGCCGGATGTCGGCCTTGAGCACGAGCCCGACGCGCGGGGCGAGCGCCGCGACAGCTTCGGTGGCCTGCTTGACCACGGCCATCACCTCGTCCCAGTCACCCTCGATGTAGGTGAACATCGCGGTCGTCTGGTGCGGCAGTCCGGAGTGGCGAACCACGCGCACCGCCTGCGCCACCGCGGCGCTCATGCCGCCGTCGTCCTCGACCGCGTCGCCGCCCGACGGCGTGATGCTGAATGCGACGATCATCGTTGCGTCCCCATCAGCGGAGTATCTCAGGCAGCCGAGTATCTCAGGCAGCGGCCGCTGCGTTGCTCGTCGACTCCGACACCGACAGCTCGGCGAGGTGTCCGTTGCGCCGGGCCCACCACTCGAAGACCAGGGTCCCGAACGGCGGGATACTCGAGAACAGGGCCAGCCCGGTGACCTTCACGCTCCAGCGCAGGGAGAACGCGGTCAGCAGCGAGACCACGACGAACACCATGAACACGATCCCATGCGTCATGCCGGGGATCTGCACGGCCTCGTCGTGGCCGAGCACCCATTTGAAGAACATCGCCACGAGCAGCGCCGCCCACGTGATGGCTTCGAGCACGGCGACGAAGCGGAATCGTTTGGCGGGCGTGGACAGGTCGAAGAATTGCCTCATGCGCTCCATTGTGCCGGAGCCGCGGACAACCTACGACATCCCGTAGTAGCCGTACGCGATCCGACGTGACCCACATCACGGGCACCACGGGATGGTTGCGGTGTCGATCAGGCCCTGGAGGTCAGACCCGGGGAGATCAGACTCCGGCGCTCAGACCTCCGGCGATCAGGCTCTGGAGATCAGGCTCTGGAGATCAGGCCTTGGGAACCCGGACGATCAGCGCATCGCCCTGTCCACCGGCGCCACAGAGCGCCGCGGCGCCGACGCCGCCACCGCGCCGTTGCAGTTCCAGCGCCAGGTGCAGGGTGATGCGTGCTCCGGAGGTGCCGATCGGGTGGCCGACGGCGATCGCCCCGCCGTTGACGTTGACGATCGACTCATCGACGCCCAGGGACTTCGTCGAGGCCAGCCCGACGGCCGCGAACGCCTCGTTGATCTCGATGAGGTCGAGGTCGGTCGGCGCGATCCCGGCGCGGTCACAGGCCTTGCGGATGGCATTCGCGGGCTGCTGCTGCAGCGACGAATCCGGACCGGCGACGACGCCGTGCGGACCGATCTCGGCGAGCCAGTCGACGCCGAGTTCGGTGGCCTTGGCCTTGCTCATCACGACGACCGCGGCCGCCCCGTCGGAGATCTGCGAGGAGTTGCCCGCGGTGATGGTGCCGTCCTTGCGGAAGGCAGGTTGCAGGCCGGCCAGCGAATCGGCGGTGGTGTCGGCACGGATGCCCTCGTCCTCGGCGAACTCGATCGGATCGCCCTTGCGCTGCGGGATCGACACCGGAACCACCTCGTCGGCGAAGACACCGTTCTTCCAGGCCGTGGCGGCGAGCTGATGGCTGCGCGCAGCGAACTCGTCCTGCTCGGCGCGGGAGAACCCACGATATTCATTCCCCGTCGCTCCGCTCGCCCCGAGGTCGTTGCCCTGCTCGGTCAGCGCACCCATCGGCTGGTCGGTGAACGCGTCGAACAGGCCGTCGTAGGCCATGTGGTCGACGAGTTCGGTATTGCCGTACTTGAAGCCGCTACGGCTGCCCGGCAGTAGGTGCGGCGCCTGGGTCATCGATTCCTGACCGCCGGCGACCACCACGTCGAACTCCCCGGCGCGGATCAGCTGGTCGGCGAGTGCAATCGAGTCGATTCCCGACAGGCACATCTTGTTGATCGTCAGCGCGGGTACGTCCCACCCGATGCCGGCCTTGACCGAGGTCTGGCGTGCCGGCATCTGTCCGGCACCGGCGGTCAGGACCTGACCCATGATCACGTACTGAACCTCCGAGGCGGCCACCCCCGAGCGCTCGAGCGCACCCTTGATGGCGATGGCACCGAGGTCGACGGCACTGAAACCCTTGAGAGAGCCGAGCATCCGGCCGAACGGCGTGCGTGCGCCGGCGACGATCACCGACGTCGTCTGATCTGGGGACATGGGGACCTCCACGACTCTGACCGCGGCACCAACCGAGCGGTCGCTCTGTATTTTGTCGCCTCTAACGCTACCGTTAGGCCATGAGTACTTCCGCAGCTGACCCCGCCACCACCGCCCAATCCCCGGCCGCACTGATCTCCGATCTCGTCCTCGCGATCGATCACGTCGGCATCGCCGTGCCCGATCTCGACGCCGCCAAGCAGTGGTACGCCGACAATCTGGGATTCGTCGAGCTCCACGAGGAGACCAACGACGAGCAGGGCGTGCGTGAGGCGATGATCGGCCCGCAAGGAGGTGACGGTGCCGTCATCCAACTCCTCGCGCCGCTGACCCCGGAGTCGACCATCGCGAAATTCCTCGATCGCAACGGCCCCGGCCTGCAGCAGCTCGCGGTACGGGTCACCGACGTCGTGGCGGTGATGGACCGCTTGACCGCGAACGGCGTCCGCGTGCTGTACCCACAGCCGCGTCGCGGCACCGCCGGCTCCCGGATCAACTTCGTACACCCCAAGGACGCCGGCGGGGTGCTCCTCGAACTGGTCGAGCCCGCGGCGTCTGCCCACTGAGACCACCGGGTCGTCTGCGTGGCCGGGGAGGGACCTTCGTCCTCCTCGGCACGTGCGGGTGCTGCGATTAGACTGGCCCGCATGTCAGCCCCTGCACCCAAGCAGCAGTTACCGTTCGCGATCGTGATGCGCGGGTACGACCGAGAACAGGTCGCCGACCGCCTCCGGCGCATCGACGCCGACATGCGGGTGCTGGCCGCGGATCGCGACGCGGCCACCGCGCATGCCCGCGAACTCGCGGCGCACCTGGCCGATGCCCGCGACGAGATCGAGGAGTTGCGCCGCGAGGTCGACAAGCTGTCGGTGCCGCCGACGTCGGTCACCGGCATGAGTGAACGCCTCTCACGGATGTTGCAGCTGGCCTCCGACGAGGCCTCGGAGATGCGTGCCGAGGCGAGTGCCGAAGCGGCCGAGACGGTGTCCGTGGCTCGCCAGGAGGCCGAGGACACCCAGCGCAACGCCGCCGAGGAGGCCCAGCGGATCGTCGCCGACGCGCGCGCCCGGGCGAGCAAGATCGTCGGTGACGCCGACGAGTACTCGGCGAAGACGCGCAACGAGGCCGACGCCATCAAGGCCGAGGCCGCCGCGGACGCCGAACGCGCTGCCGCCGAACGCGCCGACCGCGCCGCCGCAATGGAGTCCGAACACGAGAAGACGATGGCCGCAGCCAAGGCCGAGGCGCAACGGATCCTCACCAAGGCGCGCACCGAGACCGAGGATCTCCGGCGCCGCACGGCACAGGAGTTGCAGGACGCGCGGACTCAACACGACGCGGAACTGTCCGCCCAGCGATCTGAGGCGAACGCCCTCGCCGCCGACATCGAGAGCACCGCGCGGGCCATCGCCACCGAACGGGTGGCGCGCTCGCGCGAACTCGGCGACCGCGTCACGAAGGCACGCGACGAGATCGTCTCCGAGTTCTCGCGGATCTCCGAGCGTCTCGCCGAACTCCCGGCGTTGTTGAACACCGAGGTCGATGCCGAGCTGACCACCGCGTCCGAACACAGCGACGCCGAACTGCTCAACACCCTGTTGTCACGCGACGCGCAAATCGACACCGAGCCGTTCCAGAAGGCCACCGGCCACAACGGCCGCCACGCAGGCAAGCGCGCCGATACCGCACCGATCCATACCGCCCCACTCGAGGTCGAGCAGAACTGATCGGCTGAGCACAACCGATCAGAACAGTCGGAACTCCGTGCTCTCGGCCCCGCGGAGTGCGTCGTAATCGAGTACGAGACAACGGATTCCGCGGTCCTGGGCCAGGGTGCGCGCCTGCGGCTTGATCTGCTGCGCGGCGAAGACCCCGCTCACCGGGGCGAGGAGCGGATCGCGGTTCAGCAATTCGAGATACCGCGTGAGCTGCTCGACACCATCGATCTCGCCGCGCCGCTTGATCTCCACTGCGACGGTCGCGCCGTCGGCGTCGCGCGCAAGGATGTCGACCGGGCCGATCGCCGTCATGTACTCCCGGCGGATGAGGGTGTGGCCGGGGCCCAGGGTCTCGACATGTTCGGCGAGCAACTCCTGCAGATGGGCCTCGACGCCGTCCTTCACCAGCCCCGGATCGACGCCGAGTTCGTGGGTCGAATCGTGTTCGATCGAGGTGATGGTGATCCGCAACTCCTCACCGGCCTTGTTGGTCACCACCCAGTAGGCGACCACCTCGTCGTGCGCGCAGGCGACCTCTTCGGGCACCGGCTCCTCGGCCAGCCAGCAGGGCGGACTCATCCAGTTCAGCGGCTTGTAGGCGCGGTCGTCGGCGTGCACGCTCAACGACCCGTCGGACTTGATGAGCAGCAACCGACGCGCCATCGGCAGATGGGCCGTGAGCCGTCCGACATAGTCCACTTGGCATTCCGCGATCACCAGACGCACAGTCGGCAGCTTAACTGCTCGCCCTACGTCTCGAAGAACCCCACTCCGAGTGCGGCGGCGGAAATCCCGTCCGGTGATCCGCGGCCGAAACACGCACACGTCACGGGCGCCGAAAGGACTCCAGCTGGAATTCCTCGGCGTCGCGGACCGCGGCCTCCATCGTCGAGTGCACGTGCGGCAGGGTGGGATCGAGACCCCGGAGTTGTTCGGGCGCATTCAGATTCGGCACCACGAAGTCGGAGCGATGACTGTCCACGCTCTCCCGTACCACGCCATCGGGATCGACGAGCATGGCGCGCTGCCCGCGCACATCGGTGGTGTGTTTGATACCGAGCAGCATCGTCCGGGCGACCGGATCGATCACCCCGACGCGCGAGATCTCGACGATTGCGACATCGAGGTCGTCGAGATCGGACTCGATGCGACGCAGGGCACGCTCGGCGCCGGCGAAGGTCAGATCCCCCTGCAGTTCATATACCCGTACCCGGTCGCGACAGGTTCGCAGGTAACTGCGCTGCAGTTCGTCCCAGTCCGCGCCGACCTCGAACTCACCGATCGAGTACACCGACCGGATGGACACCCGGCTCTCGCGCGTCACATTGAACATGTGCAGGCCCAGGTCGCGGGACAACCGGCGACAGGTATCGACACCGCGGACGCTGTTGCCGTGCTGATCGAGGCGCGGTGAGTACACACCGATCCCGAGTTGGCCGGGGAGCACCGCCAGGATGCCGCCACCGACCCCACTCTTGGCCGGCAGACCCACCGAGGTGACCCAGTCCCCTGCGCCGTCGTACATGCCGCACGTGGTCATCACACTCAACAGCCGCTGGGCCACCTCGTTGCTCAGCACCCGCCGACCGGTGCGCGGATTGACCCCGCCCGCGGCGATCGTCGCGGCGATCGCGGCGAGGTCGTCGCTGGTCACCCGCAGCGAACATTGACGGAAGTAGAGGTCGAGGGCCGCCTCGGGGTCGGTGTCGACCGCGCCGAAACTGTCGAGCATGTAGACGATGGCGCGATTACGGGAACCGGTGGCGGCCTCGGAGGCGTAGACCTGCTCATCGATCGTCAGATGTCGCCCGGCGCAACCGGAGTAGAACTCGACGAGTTCGTCGAACGCCTTGTCCACGGCACCGGCCGGCAGCGACCGGACCGGCGGCAACAGCATCGACGACGCCAGGATCGCGCCGGCATTGATCATCGGATTACGCGGACGGCGCCGCTCGTCCACGCTGATCTCGTTGAACGCCTCGCCCGACGGCTCGACGCCGATCTTCGCATCCACCTCCGCCACATCGAGGCGGGTCAGCGCGAGCGCATAGGTGAGCGGCTTGGACACCGATTGGATGGTGAACTCGACGCCGACGTCACCGAGCGAATAGGTGTTGCCGTCGTGCATGCACATCGACAGGGCGTAGCCATCGGCGTCGACGGCGGCGAGTTCGGGGATGTAGTCGGCAACCGCTCCGGAACGATCGGGCGCGCATTCAT
Organism: Gordonia sp. N1V; assembly: GCF_029269935.1. NCBI lineage: Bacteria > Bacillati > Actinomycetota > Actinomycetes > Mycobacteriales > Gordoniaceae > Gordonia > Gordonia sp. N1V. Next base: position 7,308 of record NZ_JARJDD010000028.1, on the reverse strand, counting down.
CCATGATGTGGCGCAGGTATCCGTGGACATGGGAGATCGGCACGGCACCAATCTATCCGGTGCGGCAGTCATCCCGCGCCGATCCCGCGGCGAGGCGGACCGCTGACATCGACGGCGGGCGCCGCCCATCAGTTCGGGGCGAAACGCGTGTCACGCACCACCACACCGTCAGCGAAGCGGTACGGGTTGGCACACAGCAGACCGCCGAAATGCTTACGGAGACGGGAGATCTCGGCTCTCACGGTAATCGTGCGGTCGGCGACGCCGAAGAGGTTCTGCGACAGTTCGGCCGCGCGAAGCCCACCGGGTTGCGCGGCGGCGAGCATACCGAGAATCTGCGCATGCCGAGGCGAGAGGCGTTGGGTCCAGCTGCCGGCGAATCCCTCGACGCGCACCACCACGCCGGTGCCGTCGGCGCCGATCACCACCTCGGTGGGCCGGCTCGGATCGGTGGCCTCAACCGTCCGGAGCAGCCATCCTCCGGGCAGTGGTTCGATCTCGCACAGGCCGAGGTCGGGTACGGCCGTGCGGCCGGGTGCGAGTCCCGTCGGGATGCTCAGTCGCGCCCGCGGTGCCACCGATCCCACTGCGGCCACCCAGCCGTCGCGGTCGACGGCCATGGCCGGACCCTCGGTCCGCGCGAGTATGGGCGCGGCGACCGCCCGGAGCTGGTCGAGAACGCGTCGATGGTGTTCGCGCAGCCGGGATTCGGCGAGCCGGGCAACGGTGTCGACCAGGGCCAGCGTGGTCGGGTGGATCGTGGCCGCCGGACCACTGACGTCGACCACCCCGAGCACGTCGCCGCTGCGTGGATTGCGGATGGGCGCACCCGCACAGGTCCATGTGTGATGGGTGCGCACGAAGTGCTCCGCGGAGAACACCTGAACCGCCCGCCCCGACTCGAGGGCGGTGCCGATTGCGTTGGTACCCACCGACGATTCCGCCCAGCACGCACCCTCGACGAAACCGAGCCGGTCGGCCCGATGCAGCACCTGGTTGGCACCGCTGCGCCAGAGCACATGCCCGGCCGCGTCGGCGACGACGAGAATGTTGTGGCCGTCGGAGATCACCGCATCGAGGCCGAAGGTCAGGTCGTCGAGGACCTCGTGCAGTCCCGACTCGTTTCGACGCACCTCGATCTCGGCCACGTCGAGAGTTGCCGCATCCGGACCGTGGTCGGGGTCGACCCCGGCGCCGAGGACACGTCCCCACGATTCGCTGATGACCTGCCGGGGACGGGCCGGCGGCTTGTCGCCCGCCATCGCTGCGTCGTACACCGCCGAGAGGACAGCCGCGAACTGGCGCGGATCGTCGCCGGCGGCGACGGCGGGCTCGAGTCCGGCTGGCAGTGTCGACACCTCACGATTGTGCGCTCGGTCACAGCCAATTCGCAAAGACCCCACCGGGGTTGCATCGGGTTGCAGTCCCGTGCCCCGCACGTCGCAACTGCCCCGCACGTCGCAACGGGATGCAACCCTTGCCGTCACGCACTGCCGGCGCGTGTGCTGTGAGTCACATCAGAGATGACCGAAGGGAGCTGGCATGACCCAGACACTCGAACCCGATGTGGCGACCGCCGCAGACCAACCGCCCACACCACAACAGCGCGCCACCCGGTGGCTCGATCGATTCGAGACCGCACTCGCCGCACGCGACATCCCGGCAGTGACCTCGATGTTCGCGACGGACTCGTTCTGGCGCGACCTGGTGTCGTTCACCTGGAATCTGAAGACGGTCGAGGGCCGCGAGCAGATTGCCGACATGCTCGGCGAGCGCCTTTCCGACACCGCCCCGTCGGGCTTTGCCACCAGCGAACCGGCCACCGACGACGAGGGGGTGGTCTCGGCGTTCATCGAGTTCGAGACGGCGACCGGCCGGGGCGTCGGGCATCTGCGTCTACGACCCGACGCCGACTCCGGCGAGGACCAGGCGTGGACCCTGCTGACGACCCTGCAGGAACTCAAGGGCCACGAGGAACACAGCGGCCCGACCCGGGTCATGGGAGCGGTTCACGGATCCGACCCCGACACCCGATCCTGGGCGGAGCGCAAGGCCGACGAGGAGGCCGAGTTGGGGCGCACGCGTCAGCCGTATGTCCTCGTCGTCGGTGGCGGTCAGGGCGGCATCGCACTCGGCGCCCGACTACGCCAGCTCGGCGTTCCGTCGATCGTCATCGACCGTCATGATCGCCCCGGCGATCAGTGGCGCAACCGCTACAAGTCGCTGTGCCTGCACGATCCGGTCTGGTACGACCACCTGCCGTATCTCCCCTTCCCGGGGAACTGGCCGGTCTTCGCACCCAAGGACAAGATCGGCGACTGGCTCGAGTTCTACACGCGGGTCATGGAGGTGCCCTACTGGTCGAAGACGACGTGCGAATCGGCGACCTACGACGAGGACGAGGGCCGCTGGACCGTCGAGATCGATCGCGACGGCGAGCATCTGACCCTGCACCCCGATCAGCTGGTCCTGGCGACCGGTATGTCGGGCAAGGCCAACGTGCCCACCTTCCCCGGCCAGGACGTGTTCACCGGTGAGCAGCACCATTCCAGTCAACACCCCGGGCCCGACGGCTACGTCGGCAAGAAGGTGGTGGTGATCGGCTCCAACAACTCCGCGCACGACATCTGTAAAGCTTTGGTGGACAACGGCATCGATACGACCATGGTGCAGCGGTCCTCGACGCACATCGTGAAATCCGACTCGCTGATGGAGATCGGTCTCGGCGCCCTGTACAGCGAGCAGGCGGTGGCGGGCGGGATGACCACCAAGAAGGCCGACCTGACCTTCGCCTCGTTGCCCTACCGGATCATGCACGAGTTCCAGATCCCGCTGTACGACCAGATCCGCGAACGCGACAAGGATTTCTACGCTCGCCTCGAGGCGGCAGGCTTCGACCTGGACTTCGGTGACGACGACTCGGGCCTGTTCATGAAGTACCTGCGGCGCGGCTCGGGCTACTACATCGACGTCGGCGCCTGCGAACTCGTTGCCGACGGCACCATCACACTCGAGCACGGCGACGTCGACCATCTCACCGAGAACAGTGTCGTTCTCGCCGACGGCACCGAGTTGCCGGCCGACGTCGTGGTCTACGCGACCGGCTACGGCTCGATGAACGGGTGGGCCGCGGACCTGATGGGCCAGGAGATCGCCGACAAGGTCGGCAAGGTGTGGGGACTGGGGTCCGAGACCACCAAGGATCCCGGGCCGTGGGAAGGCGAACAGCGCAACATGTGGAAGCCGACGCAGCAGCCCGGTCTGTGGTTCCACGGCGGCAATCTGCATCAGTCGCGGCACTATTCGCTGTATCTGGCGCTGCAGCTCAAGGCGCGGTATGAGGGAATTCCCACCCCGGTGTACGGCTTGCAAGAGGTCCATCATCTGAGCTGAGTTGCCGCCGACGCCGAGCCGGGACGCTTCGGGAATCCCCGCGGCGGCCCGGCTCGCGTCGTGTCCGTATTCGGAACCCACACGCGTGTGCCAGACGCGTGTGCCGGGCGCGCGAGAGTGAGAGCATCGAAGCGCACACCCCGAACACCGCCGATCGGAGCCGCCATGCCCTCCCGCAAACTGCTCGCCGCCTATCTCCCGACGCCGGGCGGCGAGGACGCGCTGGCCCTCGGGATCGCTCTCGCCGGTCCGTTCCATGCAGCACTCGACGTCTGCATGGTCCTGCCCCCACCACCGCAGGGCGGCGACGGCGGCGCCGACGCCGACCCGGTCCGGAAGACCACGGAGATGTTGGACGCCCAAGCCGCCGACTGGTTGTCGGAGGCGGTCGGCCGCATTCCCGACGAGGTGGTCGCCGAGGGGCACATCGCCTTTCACGAGAACGCCGCCGAGGGCCTGGTGGCCGAGGCCGAGTCGACCGGAAGCGCGGCCATCATCGTCGGCGGTTCGGGAGGGGGCATCCGAGGACGTCACGCACTCGGATCGGTGGTCAACGACCTGCTGCACATCTCGACGAAGCCGGTGGTGATCACGCCGCTCGGGGCACAGGAAACCGCCCGCCCGCCGCGTCGGATCACCTGTGCCATCGGCCGCCGGCCCGGGGCGACACCACTGCTGCGCGCCGCGGTCGACGCGTGTTCGCGGTCCGGTCTCCCTTTGCGTCTGGTCTCGTTGGTCACCAGCGACGATGCCACGGCCCATCGCGACGGTGACAAGACAGGAGATGACGAGAAACAAGCAGTGGCCCACGCCACCGAACAGCTCGCCGAGCATGTGGCGACCATCGGCGCACAACTGCCCGACGGTCAGGAGATCACCTCCGAGGTGATCACGGGCGACACCATCGAGGATGCCGTCGCATCGCTGGAGTGGACCGCCGAGGACATCATTTTCGTCGGCTCCAGCCGCCTCGCTCGCCCACAGCAACTGTTCTTCGGGGCGACGGCGTCGAAGATGCTGCGTGCGTTGGCCATTCCCATGGTCGTGGTACCCAAGGATCCCGACTGAGCGGACACCCTCCCGAGTGGCTTCACCATGATGTCCAGCGGCAGGGGCGTCGATTCGACACGGTGGCTGGTGCGTTCCGGACGTGATGCGGCGCACAGTGGGGTTCGTGATCCGAAACGGGCGGATCCGACGTAACGAACCCTGACCGATGGGAGCCCACATCATGACCACCGGCCGCACACTGCTGGTCGCCTACCTGTCCACGCCGGGCGGACAGGACGCACTGGCACTCGGCGTCGTCCTCGCACGATCCCTGCACGCCGACCTCGACGTCTGCATGGTCCTGCCGCCGCCGTCTGCGACGGCACAGATCGCAGCCACCGGCAACGCCGACTTCGCGGAAATCCTCGACGAACAGGCAACACGATGGCTCACTGAAGCCACCGACCGGGTTCCCGACGACGTCACCGCCACCACCCGGGTCGCCTTCCACGACAATGCCGCCGAAGGACTGGTGGCCGAAGCACAGGCGACCGACTGCGCGGCGATCGTGGTGGGCGGATCCGGAGGCGGACTGGTCGGACGCCACTCACTCGGGTCGGTCGTCAACGACGTCTTGCACGCGTCGACGACACCGGTGGTGCTGACGCCACGCGGTAGCCGGGACATGGCGTGCGCACCGCGTCGGATCACCTGTGCCATCGGCCGACGGCCGGGTACCGCACCATTGGTGCGTGCCGCCGTCGACGCGTGCGCCCGTACCGGATTGCCGTTGCGGCTGGTCTCCCTGGTCACCGATGACGACCACGTGACCCCCTGGCGCCGCGACGCCGACGACGATGCCGCGCGCGCTGCCGCAGCTGCCCACCTCGCCGACGTCCTCGCCCAGGCACGCGCCGAGCTCGGTGACGACCATCCGATCACCTCGGCCGTCGTACCCGCCCGCACCACCGAGGACGCCATCACCTCGCTGCACTGGGAGGACGGCGACCTGATCTTCGTCGGTTCGAGCCGACTCGCCCAGCCCCGCCACCTGTTCCTCGGCTCGACTGCAGCAAAGATGTTGCGCGCGTTGTCGGTTCCGATGATCGTCGTTCCGAAGGACGCCTGATGAAACCCAACGATCCCGCCGTGTCTCGCCCCGCTGCCACCCCGACGATTCCCGACTCCCACCTCGCCAACGAGAAGGGACTCGCCACCGGCAAGGTGGGTGTGCTCTCCGGGGCGATCCTCGGGATCTCGACGGTGGCTCCCGGCTACACCCTCACCGCCAGCATCGGTTTGATCGTCGCAGCGGTCGGTCTGAAGATGCCGGCGATCTTCATCGCCGGGTTCATCCCGATGTTCCTGACCGCCTACGCCTACCGTGAGCTCAACTCCGACACCCCGGACTGTGGCGCCTCGTTCACCTGGTCGACCAAGGCCTTCGGGCCCTACGTCGGCTGGATGTGTGGATGGGGCATGGTGGTGGCGACGATCATCGTGCTCTCGAATCTGGCGGCGATCGGCGTGCAATTCTTCTACCTGATCATCGCCCAGATCGCCGACCGCCCCTCGATCGCCGATCTCGGAACGAACAAGCTCGTCAACATCCTCACCACGCTTGTTCTCCTGGCAATCGCCACCTGGGTGTCGATGCACGGGATCACCACCAGCGAACGTATCCAGTACGTGCTCGTGGGCTTTCAGATCATCGTGCTATTCGCCTTCGCGATCATCGCTTTCGTCAAGGTCGGCGCCGGCGACGCCCCCGCCGGCTTGTCCTTCGACATCGATTGGTTCAACCCGTTCACCGGTTTGACGATCTCGGCATTCGCCGTCGGACTCACCGGCTCGATCTTTGCGTTCTGGGGGTGGGACACCTGTCTCACCCTCGGTGAGGAGTGCAAGGACCCGCAACGCACCCCGGGGCGCGCCGGAATCCTCTGTGTCCTGTCGATCCTGCTCACCTATCTGCTGGTCGCGGTCGCGGTGATGATGTACGCCGGCGTCGGCACCGACGGGGTCGGTCTGGGTTCGGAGGCCAACGCCGAGAACGTCTTCGGTGCCCTGGCCACACCGATCCTCGGTCGATGGGGCGGATTGTTGCTCTTCGCCGCGATCCTGGTGTCATCGATCGCGAGCTTGCAAACGACGTTTCTCCCCGTCGCCCGCACCATGCTCGCGATGGGCACGTACGGCGCATTCCCGAAGAAGGTCGCCGAGATCCATCCGCGATTCCTGTCGCCGGCGTTCGCCGCACTGGTGGCCGGGATCGTGACGGCAGTGTTCTACACGGTGGTGACGGTGCTGTCCGAACGCACATTGATCGACACGATCGCCGCCTTGGGCATCATGATCTGCTGGTACTACAGCATCACCGCATTCGCCTGCGTGTGGTACTTCCGGCGCACGCTGTTCTCGTCCGCACGGAACTTCGTCTACCGCTTGCTGTTCCCGTTTCTCGGTGGACTCGCACTCATCGTCGTGTTCGTCATCTCGGTCGGCGAGAGCATGAATCCCGACAATGGCAGTGGCGCGTCCATTTTCGGTATCGGCCTGGTCTTCTACATCGGATTCGGACTGCTCGCCGTCGGTGCTGTGGTGATGATCTATCTTCGCGCACGCCATCCTGCGTTCTTCCGCGGTGAGACACTGCCACACACGACGCCCGAGGAATCGGTACCAGCGCAGTAAGTCGGTGGGAGTTTGTGTGTCGACTTCGACGTTGTGTGTCCTGCAGGGCACACAACGTCGGAGCCGGCACACATACACATGTGTGGTCGAGCTGTGTGCGACCGGGCGTCGAGTAATAAGGGTTGAATGGGTGATGCCCCGCAACACTAGGTGTTGCGGGGCATCCCTGAAAGTAATGTTCGGCGGTGTCCTACTCTCCCACACTGATTAGGGTGCAGTACCATTGGCGCT